>DATAIY010000358.1:0-3572 GCA_036262475.1 Solirubrobacterales bacterium | reverse complement strand
TCGGTTGCCGCAGCGGAGGCCCGGTGCGGCGGGCTCTACATGGGAGCGTCTCCAGCGCGGTCCTGAAGGAGGCAAGGTGCCCGGTGCTGATCTCGCCGAGCGGGATCACGGCGCCGCAGGCGGTGCCGGTATGAGCGCCGGCCCGGACTCCCGTGTCCCCTGAGGTCCAATACGCGATCGCACTGGGGGTCGTCTTCGCGGTCAACCTGCTGCCGGCCTTCGGGCCGCCGACCTGGTCGCTGCTGCTCTTCTTCAGCCTCGACTTCGACATCCCCGCGGTGCCGCTGGTCCTCGGCGGGGCGCTGGCGGCCGCCTCGGGCCGGCTGTTGCTGGCGAGCGCGACGCGGCGGCTGCGGCCCCGCTTCTCGGCGGCGCGGCTGCAACGCCTCGACCGCACCCAGGCGACGCTCACCGCGAACCGCGGCCGCGCCGCCGCCGGACTCGGCCTCTTCGCGGTCTCGCCGCTGCCGTCCGGCCAACTCTTCGTCGCCGCCGGCCTGATGACCGTGCCCCTGGTGCCGCTCACCGCCGCCTTCTTCGCCGGACGACTGGTCTCCTACTCGATCTATGTCAGCGCCGGCTCGCTCGCGGCCCACAGCCTCGGCTCGGTCCTCCTCGACTCGCTGCTCTCGCCGCTGGGGATCGCGCTGCAGGTGGCGATGCTGATCGGGCTGGCGTTTCTGGCCGGTGGCATCGACCCGGGTGGTCCGGCAACGCCCTCGCGGAAAACCCGCAGCCACTCTGCGCATCCACACGGATGGCGGCGGCGCACTCCGGTGGTGGACTGCAAACCGACCAGTTCATCCAGGAGACGCGAGTAGGAGACGGCAATGGCGACGATGGAGAAGCAGAAGGCATTCCAGGCTCCCGGAGAGGCCGGCAGCCCGGTCGAGTTGAGGGATCGCTACGACAACTTCATCGGTGGCGGCTGGGTCGCCCCGACCGAGGGCCGTTATCGCGAGAATCTGACTCCCGCGACTGGCCAGCCCTTCAGCACCGTCGCCGACTCGACGCCGGCCGACGTCGAGCTCGCGCTCGACGCCGCCCACGACGCCAGGGTTGCCTGGGGGGCCACCTCGCCGACCGAGCGCGCCGCCGTCCTCAACGCGATGGCCGACGCGGTCGAGGAGAACCTGCAGATGCTCGCGATCGCCGAGAGCTGGGAGAACGGCAAGCCGGTCCGCGAGACCCTCGCCGCCGACATCCCGCTGGTGGTTGACCACCTGCGCTACTTCGCCGGCGCGGTTCGCTCCGAGGAGGGCCGGATCTCGGAGGTCGATGCGCAGACCTACGCCTACCACTTCCATGAGCCGCTGGGCGTCGTCGGGCAGATCATCCCGTTCAACTTCCCGCTGCTGATGGCAGCCTGGAAGATCGCCCCGGCGCTCGCCGCCGGCAACTGCACGGTGATCAAGCCGGCAAGCCCGACCCCGTGGTCGATCCTCAAGCTCGCCGAGGTCGTGGGTGACGTCGTGCCTCCCGGGGTGCTCAACGTTGTCAACGGCCCCGGTGCCGAGATCGGTAGGGCCCTCGCCTCCAGCAAGCGGATCGCCAAGGTCGCCTTCACCGGCGAGACCGTCACCGGGCGGCTGATCATGCAGTACGCGGCCCAGAACATCATCCCCTCGACGACGGAGCTGGGCGGCAAGTCGCCGAACGTCTTCTTCGAGGACGTGATGGCCGCCGACGACGACTTTCTCGACAAGGCGATCGAGGGCTTCGTGCTTTATGCCTTCAACAAGGGCGAGGTCTGCACCGCTCCCTCGCGAGCCCTGATCCACGAGTCGATTTACGACGTGTTCATGGAGCGGGTGCTGGAGCGGGTGCGGGCGATCAAGCAGGGCAACCCGCTCGACCCGGAGACGATGATGGGCCCGCAGGTCTCGGCGGCGCAGCTGGAGAAGATCGAGGGCTACGTCAAGATCGGGATCGACGAGGGTGCCGAGGTGCTCACGGGCGGTCATCGTCCCGACGTCGGCGAGGATCTGGCCGGCGGCTACTACTTCGAGCCGACCGTCCTCAAGGGAACCAATGACATGCGGGTCTTCCAGGAGGAGATCTTCGGGCCGGTCGTCTCGGTGACGACGTTCAAGGACGAGGCCGAGGCCCTGAGCATCGCCAACGACACTCTTTACGGCCTCGGCGCCGGGGTCTGGACCCGCGACGGCTCCCGCGCCTTCCGCATGGGCCGCGGCATCGAAGCCGGCCGGGTGTGGACCAATTGCTACCACCAGTACCCGGCGCACGCCGCCTTCGGCGGCTACAAGATCTCGGGCGTCGGCCGCGAGAACCACCGGATGATGCTCGACCACTACTCGCAGACCAAGTGCATGCTGGTCAGCTACGACCCCAAGCCGATGGGATTCTTCTAGGTGGACCGGGTCTCCGCCACCCCGGGGGCGGTGGAGACAATCGAGCGGCTTCGGGAGAAGCACGGCGCGATCGTCCTCCACCAGTCCGGCGGCTGCTGCGACGGCAGCGCCGCGATGTGCCTCCGTGAGTCGGAGCTCCCCCCGGGTCCCAACGACCTGACGCTCGGGAGCATCGCCGACGTCCCGTTCCTGATCGACGCCGAGCAGTACGAGCGTTGGGGCCGCCCTGATTTCGAAATCGACGTCGCCCCCGGCGGGGCCGAGAGCTTCTCGCTCGAGGGCCCGGAGGGCGTCCACTTCATAAGCAGAGCGCCGAGCGCTCCCAACGACGAGGACAGGCAACGATGAAGGCAGCAGTCGTCCACGATTTCAGCCAACCGCTGAGCGTCGAGGATGCCCCGATCCCGTCCCCGGTGACGAGCAGGTCCTGGTCCGGCTCGAGGCCTGCGGCCTCTGCCACACCGACATCCACGCAGCCCACGGCGAGTGGCCGGTGAAGCCGACCCCGCCGTTCAACCCCGGCCACGAGCGGGGTCGGCAGGATCGAGCTGCTCGGACCGGGCAACTCGCACGGCCTCGAGGTCGGGATGCGTGTCGCGCTGCCCTGGCTCGGCTACGCCTGCGGCGACTGCCGCTACTGCAACAGCGGTCGCGAGACCCTCTGCCCGAACCAGCTCAACACCGGCTACTCGATCGACGGCGGCTTCGCCGAGCTCGCGGTCGGCTACGCGCGCCACGTCGTCCGCGTCCCCGACGAGGTCGACTCGCTCGACGCGGCGCCGTTGACCTGCGCCGGCGTCACCGTCTACAAGGCGGTCAAGGGGTCGGACGCCCGCGCCGCCGAGCGGGTGGCGGTCTTCGGCGCCGGCGGCCTCGGCCACCTGCGGTGCAGTACGCGCGGGTCACCGGCGCCTCCGTGATCGCCGTCGACATCAACGAGGAGCGCCGGAAGACGGCGCTCGAGCTCGGCGCCGAGCACGTCGTCAACGCGGCCGAGGAAGACCCGGTCGAGGCGATCGGCAAGCTCGGCGGCGCCGAGATCGCGATCGCCACCGCGGTCTCCCCGCTCGCCTTCGAGCAGGCGATGGGATCGCTGGCGCGTGGCGGCAGGCTGGTCTGCGTCGGCCTCCCGGCCGAGAACGAGCTGCGGCTGCCGATCTTCCAGACCGTCCTCGGCGGCCTCAGCCTGCGGGGATCGAT
>DATAIY010000357.1:0-9633 GCA_036262475.1 Solirubrobacterales bacterium | reverse complement strand
ACGAAAGTACGCCCAGCAGCACCTCGGCGTCGGCTTTCGACAATGACAGGGTGACCGTCTCATTGACCATTGGAACCCTCCTCTTGGTTTTCACTGACTTTCGCACGGGCCGGTGTCGGTGTGCGGGAAACACAGCAGCTGCGGTTGAGGGCCATGCGCCTGCCAAGGACTGCTTTGGGGTCATCGTCGTCGGCTCGAGAATCTGCCTCTGCCTGGCGACGCGGAGCCCGCTCAAGGAAGAGCCCCCGGCCTGCTTGCGAACGACAGCCGTCATTTCGGCCGTCATTATGCGACCCAATGAGGCCGAGTCATGCCTAGCGAAATCGACCGAATCGACCGAAATCGTGCCTAGCGCGGCAGATCTGGTGCTCTCATAACCCGAAGGTCGCGGGTTCGAATCCCGCCACCTATCCGATTTACCTGCTAGGCACGGCAACCTGCTCCATGCGTAGAAGGCGGTGCCAGCTGGCGCCACTGCTTTTCGCGCGCGCCATAGACTCGCACCGCCACCACTCCGGCCCTCCGTGTCCGAGATCCTCCTCACCCTCCTGATCACCGCGAGCGTGGCTCTGATCGCCACTAGCTTCCTCTGGCAGAGAGAGCGGCGCCGGGCCGGACGCCTGGAGAGCGAACTCGCGAGCGAGCGCGCGAAGCGACCGGGCCGGGGCCTGGCGCCGTTGCCGCCCTTGAAGGCGGTGCTGCAGACCGCGACACGAGTCAGGGACGAAGGTCTTGGCGAGGTGCTTCGGAGCTCGTTTGAGGAGCTCGCGGGCTGGGCCGAGGATGCGGAACCCGAGCTGCGCCAGCTCGCGGCGCCCGACGGTACCTTGACAATCCTTTTCTCGGACATCGAGGACTCGACCGCGCTCAACGAACAGCTCGGCGACAAGTCCTGGCTCAAGATCCTCGGCGCCCACGACCAGATCGTCCGCAAATGCGCCGGCAGGCACGGTGGACACGTCATCAAGTCGCAGGGCGACGGGTTCATGATCGCCTTCGCTAGCGCTGAGGGCGCGGTCCGCTCGGCGATCGAGATCCAGCGCGTGCTCGCCTCCGGGCCTCGCCGCCTCCGCGGCACGCCGATCACGGTCCGGATCGGCGTCCACACCGGCCCGGCGCTCGAGAAGGGTGGCGATCTCTTCGGTCGCAACGTCGCGCTCGCGGCACGGGTCGCCGACCAGGCGTGCGCCGGCGAGATCCTGGTCACCGCCGAAGTCCGTGAGGCGGCCGCCGAGGCCGACGACCTCGTCTTCACCGACCCCCGCGAGGTCGAGCTCAGAGGCCTCCGAGGCAGCTATACGCTGGTCGCGGTCGGATGGCAGGACGCCTGAGCCTCGGAAGTAGGCGGCCTCGGGCGTCTCGGTCTGGAAGAACACCGAGGCTCGGATGACTTGCTTGTCGACATGAATGGTGGTCGGCTGGGCTGATCTGGCTCTGCCCGCTGATCCCGGGGCCCTGGAATCCCACGGAAACGGGCGCCGATTCGAGCGTGTGCGACGCCCGCAATCCATCAGTGATACGAGCCTCCTGGACCATGAGACAAGTAGCTCTGTCCAGGAGAACTGATACCCGAGCTCGGGTATCAGGCGTACTCACTCGACGATCCGCGGGTGGTAGCGAGAGACGAATCGGGCCGGGTATCGGTCGTTGTCGCTACCACCGCTGAATTGCGGGTGGCGAGGCATGAAGGAGTTGCGGCCTGCGCAGATGTCCGCGCACACCCACACCCCCCAACAAGTGGAGCCTCTCCGAGGCCCTCGACCGCCGAATAGCTACTCAGATATTCGGAGACCCCGAGGAATCCAACGGAAGGCCTCCCGTGGCCTCGGAGGTATATGTAGGTGGGGGCCATCGGGCGTTGGGTTGCGACTGTGGCACGACTGTGGCAAAGCTTGCTTGATACGCGGACCGCACTTCCCCCTTCACGCGGGAGCGGTCACGAGCGACGGGCGTTCCCAGACCCTTGCTTGGGAAAGCAGGTGGGGCCCCACGGTGCGCTTGCCGGCGCGAGCGACCGGTGCCCCAGAGTTGCCGCGTGACCCCCCCAGCTTACTTCGGATGTGCTGCGCGCCACGCCATGGGATCATTGCCGCTTGGCGACTTCCGGCATCGGCACACCCTTCAGAGCCGCGGCAGGTCCGGAGAAGGCCGCGGTCGACCTGTACTGGTTGCCCCTCGGTGCTGGTGGACATTTCGTCCGACTCAACGGTCGCGTGTTCGAGGCGGCGGCGGCGCGGGCTGAGCGGCGACCGGCGTGCGACCTGTACCACTCGGCGCTCGAAGTCCGTGTCGCGTCGGCACGGTTCGTAATCGAGCAGACGCCGGTCTGTGACGCCCGCGGCGAGCAGCGCGGCGTTGTCGCCGAAGGTCCTGTTGGGACCCGCTGGGCAGGCCGGTTTCGGATCTTTCGCTACGAGATACGTCGCTGGCGCGACGGACATATCCCCGACGTCGACGAGGCCGTTGGGAGCCCGCGGCGACTAACCGACGAACGAGCTCGCGCACGGCGGGTGCTCGATCTAGTCCCGCAGGTGCCGACGCCCGTGTGGGGCCGCGATGATCTCAAGACCGGTGACATGTGGAACTCGAACTCGGTGATCGCCTGGCTGATCGCGCGCAGCGGGATAGACACCGAGTCGATCCAGCCTCCGGCAGCAGGACGTGCGCCGGGATGGCAGGCGGGGCTCGTGGTTGCACGGCGGCAGGAAGCGGAGATGCCGCCCGCGCCTCTCACGCTGAGGTGACCAGGGACCGGCTGTCGCTTTGCGCGAAGTTCAACAGCAGCTTCTGAAGCATCACGGGAGCGCGCGGTGCGAGGCGCTGCCCGATACTTACGACATGGCGCAGGATCAGTTCCTTGAGATGGCGCGCAATCTGGCGCACTACCACCGCGAGCACGAGAAGTTCTACGCGCGGGCGCCTCTGGACGAGGCGGCATCGCTGCAGCGAACATCGGCCGCCCTCCGGGCCCTGGCCGAGCGCTGGTCGACGGTCGATCCGAGCAAGCCCGAGGCCGCTAGCCCCTTCTCAGGTGCCGAGGACCTAAACGATGAGCGCGCGATCGAGCTTGCCGGGATCCTGTTCATGGAGGGGGAAGGCGAGCCGGCGGAGATCGCGCGGATCAAGGGAGAGCTGCAGTCAGCTTCCGAGGAAAACGACCAGGCCGGCGAGTGGCTTGGCTCCGCGATGGAGACGAGCTGGGGGATGGCCGAGGCACTGCTGCAGTTCCCAGAGCTAGCTGACCTGCTCTCGGAGCGCCATCGGATCATCTCCAACGACTGGCAGGCAGCATCGCTGGCGAAGCTCGTCGCCCGGAATCTCGAGCGCGCCCGGACGATCTTGGAGACGCTCGACTTCTCACCAGCAGGAGTACGGCAGGATCTCGACGGGCCTAGGCACTGCCCGGCCCTCCTGCACTCAGCCTGCGACCTGATCGACCACGCGAGCGATCTGGCGGCCGAGAGCGCCGTGCTTGTGCACGGGAACGAGCGGCGCTGGAGGGTGTTCAGGCAGCGGATCGACGAGATGGTCGAGCTTGACGAGTAGCTTCGCTGGGCCTTTCCTTGCTTCCGCTTTGCGCGAAACGGAGCAGCTCGGCGCTGGCCCTCAGGGGTTCAGGTGGGTGTTGAAGAAGGAGGCGATGCGCCGCCGCGCATCACGGGCAGAGGGCTCGTGGTAGCCGATTCCCACGATCTTCAGCATCTTGAACAGAACGTCGGGGTGGTCAATAAGGAACGAGTGCCCGGCTTCGGAATATTCCTTGACGTCGTGGTCAACACCATTCGCCGTCAGGGCTCGCTCCAGCCGGTCGGCGGCGCCACGCAGCGTAAGGTCCTTGGCCCCATAGCTGCCGACGATGGGACAAGCGCCGGCCAGGAAGCTCCCGGCGTCCTTTGGGACCGCGCCGTAGTTGACACTTGACACCGAGAAGCCGTGGCCTGGCGCGAGCAGCAGGGCAAACCCGCCACCCATGCAGAACCCGATGACGCCGATCTTCCCGGTGCAGTCCTCCCGTCCGGCCAACCAGGCGCGCACGGCCTCGACGTCGTCGTAGGCCCTCCCCTGCCGAGCGCGCAGATCGCGGATGATCGAGCGCACGCAGGCCGTCTTCCTGCCCCAAGACAGCAGGTCGGGCGCCACCGCCAGGTACCCATCGGCTGCCAGCCAGTCGGCTTGCTTCTTCAGGTCTTGGCTCATTCCGCTGACGTCGTGGATCAGGACAACGCCCGGCCTTGGCCGATCTCCCGTAGGCATGGCTAGGTAGGCAGGCAGCTCCCCTCGAGCGGTACTGATCTTGATCTCGGGCATCGTGTCTAGGAGCCGGCGGTTGCGGAGTTCAGCTCCCCTGCCTCCATAACACGTTTGAGGTTGTCCCATACGATCTGCTCCTGGCGCCGACCAATGCTGGCGAGCATCGGGGTCATCAGCTTGAAGAGACCACGCGGCTCGAGGACCCAGGACCACCGCATTCGGGTCCTGCCGGAAATCGGATCGAAGGTCAGGGCGCCGCGGATATCCATCGTCGACAGGCGCGTTGCCAACGCGATGCGCCGGGGTCGCTCGAAGCCGGTGAACTCGATGGTCATCGGTACCGCTCCCCCGATCGCTTTGGTTTCCGCTCGGAACTGCGTGCCGATGCCGATGGGCCCGGGCGAAGTCTGCTCGGCACGAAGCAGGCGCGGGTTATATCGCGGCTCGTTGCGCTCATCGGCAACGAAGTCGAACACCTCATCCACGGATCGGTTGATAAGGATCTCGCCTTCAATTCGCAACCTTGCGCGACTCCCTCCGCGGCGGCCTGGCGGTCTCGACATCCGTCGCAGGATCGCTCGCCGGATCAGCGCGCTGAACGGACCGATCAGAGTCCAGTAGACGGCGAACCGGCGCCTGCTTCGCGGGTCCGTCGTGGCGGTACGTGTCTCGGTCGTCACCAGCGTCCGGTGGGCCCCATAGGACTCCGCCCGTATGGTGAAAGCGATCTTGGCGTCGCCGGGATCGACAAAGGACGCGAACGAGTCGCGCCCGAGGGCGAGCGGCTTTTCGGCGCCGATCGACCACGGTCTCCCAACGAAGCCGAAGACGATCTCGCCGGGACGCTCATCGAGCAACTCGAAGCCCACGCGCGGCATGTCGGCCAAGGTGAAGGGCGGCCGAGGAGGGGGCGCTTGGCCGCCTGCAAGGGACTTCATGCGACCCGGAACAGCGCGGAGCAAGAGGAGCGCACGCACCCCCGCGAAGAGCGAGAGGTCCACGTGCCTGATCGCATCCCATGTCGTGTTTGCGTCCGCGCTCACGACGCAGGCGTGGAACTCGGTGACGTCGTACTCGGAGAGGTAGGTGTCGAGGAGCGGCGTCTCGGCGTTCGGCTCCAGCGGGTGTTCTCGCGCGATGTCGGAACGAGCGCTGCTCGTCGCTCTGCCGGGTCCCGCTGGTCCTCCTCTCATTGACGTCGTCTTGATCTCCAAGCTGGGGGCGGTTGTGGCGTCGGAACGGGACTCCGACCCTACCCCAGCGCGCACCGCGTGGCGTCCGTAAGAGATCGCGGACGCCTGTGCCTCCTGCGGGCGCAGGCCCTCGACCACTGTCACATCGCGCGAAGAGGAGAAGGCCGGTGTGTGTCGCTGAGGGCGAGAGTCGGTGATCTGAGGACGGTCGTTCGTGCCGCGCGCACTTGATTGGTGGGGCCGCGTCGATCTACAATCGCGTGGTGAGCGCTACAGAAGCCCCCACGATCGTCACCGGTGTGGACTTCGTGTCAGTTCCGACGCAGGATCTCGAACGTGCCGTCGCCTTCTACGGCACGACGCTCGGTTTGGGCCGGTCGATGTACCGGCCAGAGCGGAACTTCGCCGAGTTCGAGACTGGCACTGTCACCTTGAGCGTGGTCGACCCAGAGCGGATTGGGATCGGGTCGTTCCGGTCCAACGCGAATCCTGTTGCGCTCCACGTCGAGGACGTAGCGGCGGCGCGTTCGGTGCTCGAAGAGCGCGGCGTCACGTTCGCCGGCGACATCTTCGATACCGGCGTGTGTCACATGGCGTTCTTCGCCGACCCGGACGGCAACGCCCTCATGTTGCACCACCGCTACGCGCCCCGAATACCCGAGGCCTGAACGCTCTCGTTTCGCGAGGGGCGGTCATGTCGTTCTGCATGAGAGCGCCCTTGTCCGCCAGCCCTGGGCTTGCGGTTGCGCCCCCCACCCTTGCGGGTGGGATGCTCTCCAGGCGAGAACTACGGAGAGGAAATGACAATGCCCAAGTACCTGTTCGAGGTGTCGTATTCGCCTCAAGGCGTTGAGGGTGTCAGGAGCAAGGGAGGGAGCAATCGGCGCGATGCGGTCGCCGAGATGGCGGAAAACCTCGGCGGCATGGTCGAGAGCTTCTACTTCGCGTTCGGCGATCACGATGCCTACGTAACCGTCGACCTCCCTGACAACGAGACCGCCGCGGCCGTCGCTCTTGCCGTGAATGGCGCTGGCGCTGCCACGCTAAAGACAGTCCAACTGCTCAGGCCCGAGGAGCTTGACGCGGCCGCGAAACGCGCTGTCAGCTACCGCCCGCCAGGCAGCTAAACCATTCGCGGCGCCTCCCGCGCGGCGTTGCCGCAAGGACGGCAAGGAGAAGCGGAGCGTCGCGGAGGTCGCTGCCGCTCGGCGCGAGCTGGGTGCCCGATCAGGCCGGCAGGCGTGCCCGCGCCACAATCCGTGTTCTCGAAGGCGTCGGCGACGGCCGCTGAGACGGTGGCTGCCTGTCGAACCCGGCGATACCACGCGCGTGTCTTGAAACAGCTTGAGCGCGATGGTCATGATCCCCGGGCTTGGTGGACCCTGGTCAGATGGCTGACACACGGGCCCACCGGGCCGGGAACTGATTTCGCGGGGGCCTTTACTCCTTGTCGTACTTGAACGAGACTCCGAGACGGACTCGGAATCCGGAGATCTTGCCGTCTTCGATCGTCACGTCCTGGCGGACGACCTCGGCAATCCGCAACTCGCGAACGGACGCGCCGACTACCTCGATGGCGTTCTTAGCCGCTTGCTCCCATGAATCCGAACTGACGCCAACTACCTCGGTGACGCGATAAACGCTCTCTGCCATGTTTACCTCCTCGTTGGTACGTCGTCTCCTCATACCTTCGCACGGCGGCATCAGCTGGGCCGAACCCTCTGTGAGCGGGAGCTCCTAAAGCGGGTCGTTAAGCCCGCTACCCGCTCGATGATCCGCAGGTGGTCGCGAGAGACGAATCGGGCCGGGCATCGGTCGTCGCAACCACCGCGAGTAATCCCTGCAAACGAGGTGATCGTTCAGTCCCCGGGCTCAGGCAAGCGCGGGAAGCGGCTGCCCACGGGCAGGGGCAGTGAGCAGCTCGGCCAGGTGGGCGAACAGCGAGCGCCCCTGCAGGCGACAGGTCACCGAGGCCGAGAGGGCCCGCGCGAGGAAGCGCTCGCCCGCCTCGGTTCGGGTGCCGTGGGAGAGCCTGCGATGGATGACCGGGCCGCGCAGCGATCGCTCGGCGGCGTTGTTGGTCAGCTCGACCCCCTCGACCATGACAAAGGTCCAAAGCGCGGGCCAGATCTTCAGCAGGTTGCGGGCGAAGCGGCCGTGGTGGCGGGTGCGCTTGCTCTTGCGAGCGGCGCGCTCCACAATCGTGCGCAGCTCAGCTTGGACGGACGCCATCTCCTCTCCGAGGCGATCGTGGTCGCGGTGCCCTGAGAACTGATGCCAGGCCGAGAACAGCCGCCCGGTTAGCTCAAGGCCCGCTTCGCCGAAGGGGTAGACGACTGAACGGTTACGGGTTCTTTGCGTTTCGAGAGGTTGGCGCTCAAGTCCGCCATCCGTCAATTAGCCGTCATTCCGAGCACGGCATGTTGAGATACTCCGAATTCACTGATTCAGAAAGGACCACCGCGATGGACCTTGCATACGAGTTCACGTATCAGGCGCAGCTGAACGCTCCGGTCGACGTCGGCGCGGGGCCGCTCGGCGTTCGGCAGGTCTTCGAGGTGACGGGGGGTCAGCTCGAGGGAGAGCGGATCAACGGTCGCGTGCTAGGCGGCGGGGGCGAGTGGTTCCTGATCGGGCCAGACGGCTTCGGACGCATAGACGTGCGCATTCAGTTCGAGACCGCCGACGGCGCTCACATCTACGCGCAGTACTTCGGTCTGCTGGAGGTGAACGAGGCGGTGCAGGAGTTCATTACGCGCCAGCGGGAGGAGACCGATTTCGGCGATCAGTACTTCCGGATTGCGCCGCGACTTGAGACCGGCGACCCGCGCTACGCCTGGGTGAACCAGACGCTGTTCGTCGCCGAGGGTCGGGGGTACCCGGGCTACGGCGTCGAGTACCGCGTCTACCGGGTCACGTAGAGCCGCATTCGAGGCGACGCTGCTTCCCTGCCGGCCTTTTCGCTTGGGACTGCGAGGAACGCTAGTAGACCCGTCCGCAAGTTCGACTGCTAATCGCCCGGCGGCTACGCCACGATTTCCCCGTGGCGAAGGTCGGGCGCAACGAGCCATGTCCCTGCGGCTCCGGCCGCAAGGCAAAGCGCTGCTGCGGCATCGAGCGGGGCCCCTCCGAGGAGAGCCTCGCCCGCGCCTTCCTCGCCCACGCCTCCCGCGATAGCGCCGCGAGGCTGGCCCACCTCTGCGATGAGGAGTTCGTCGATCTCTTCGAAGGGATCGGTGGGCTGCCCGCCATCGATCTCTCTTTGCAGGTCGTGCTGCCGAAGATCGCCTCACCGGCGCTGGGTCGCCTCTGCGCGGCGGTGGCCGACGACGATCCCGACCCCGAGCTGCTCGCCGCCGTGGCGGGGTCGATCGACACTCCCCTCGAACGAGCCCGCCTCGCCCGCGCGGTGATCGACCGGGCGCAGGCCGGCGCGATCGATGAGCTGCTTGCCGCTGCCGCGCTCCTCGACCTGGGCAGCGGCTCGCAGGGGCTCTTGCGCGCCGGCCTGCTGGAGGCCGTCGCTGTCAAGATCGGCGTCGCCCGCACGCCCGCCGGAGTCCTGCTCGCCGCGTAGGCCTCAGGCGGCGAGGCGCAGCTGGGGCTCGCGCTCTGCGACCCGCTCGATCCCGGTTCGCTCCTCGACGCGGCCGAAGAGGTTGGCGTGGTGGACGTCCCAGGCGGCCAGGTAGGCGAGGGTGCCGCCCCGGCGGTAGTCGAACTCGACCAGCGACGAGCGCCCGGGCCCCGCCGCGACGGTGTGGTGGCGACGCCCGAGCGCCTGCAGCTGGGACTTCTCATCGGCGGAGATCACCTACTCGTCGGGAAGCGGGCGGCGCCCCTCGAAGCGGCGCTGGTAGAGATCAAGCACCCTCGCCGCCTTGGCCGCGAAGCCGCGAAGCCGGGGTCGCGCATGAACAGCAAGAGCGCTGCTGCCAGGGGCGGATCGCGTCATCGGCAGCCAGCGCCAGATCGTCGAGGCCGAGGCGGCGGTGAGGCCGCGCTCGATCACCAGCCGGTGCAGCTCAGTGCGCCTGAAGCGACCGAGTGGAAGGCCGTGAACGGCCGGCAGCTCGCAGGCGATCGCCTTGACCTCGGCGACCTGCTCCGAGGGGAAAACGGCGCGGGCGCCCCGCGCGTGGTCGATCCTCGAGTCCTTGCAGGCGCTCGGCGTGAAAGCGTCTTCGCC
>DATAIY010000356.1:0-2157 GCA_036262475.1 Solirubrobacterales bacterium | reverse complement strand
GTGCAGCGGGTCGGTGCCGAGGACGAGGATCACGTCGGCGTCGTCGATGTCGCGGACGCGGGCCGAGAGGGCGGGCTGGGCGAGGCGGACCAGCGCCTCGCGGCCGGGGCCGCGTGCAGAGCGGGAGTCGATGTGGGGGGAGCCGAGCGCCTCGCGCATGAGCCGCTGGACCAGGTAGCCCTCCTCGTTGGAGGCGTCGCCGACGATTGCCGCGGTGGCGCCGCCGGCCCGGCGCAGGCCGGCCGCCGCCGCCTCGATCGCCTCGGTCCAACCGGTCGCGGCGCCGCCTTTGAGGCGCGGGCCGTCGACCCGCCTCTCGTCGGCGAACATCTCGAAGCCGTAGCGGCCGCGGTCGCAGAGCCAGCCGTCGTCGACCTCGGCGTTGTCGCGGCCGAGGACGCGTTTCACCTTCTCGTCGCGGACCGTGAAGCTGACGTTGCACTGGCTCGGGCAGAGGGTGCAGACCGAGCCCGCCTGCTCGATGTCCCAGGGCCTGGCGCGGAAGCGGTAGGTGTAGCTGGTCAGCGCTCCGACCGGGCAGAGCTCGGTGATGTTGCCGTGGAAGGGGGCGACGTAGGGGCGGTCGTCGAAGGTGCCGACGAAGGTGCGGTCGCCGCGCTCGAGCAGCTGCAGCTCGGCGTCTTCGGAGACCTCCTGGCTGAAGCGGACGCAGCGGTAGCAGAGGATGCAGCGCTCGCGGTCGATCGCGATCAGCGGCGAGAGCTCGATCGGCTTCTGGAAGTGGCGCTTTTCGTCGATGACGCGGCTTTTGCCGGGGCCCCAGCCCTGCGTGATGTCCTGCAGCGGGCACTCGCCGCCCTTGTCGCAGACGGGGCAGTCGAGCGGATGGTTGACGAGCAGGAACTCGACGACCGCGCTCTGGGCCTCCTTGACCTGCTCGGTGCGGGTGTGGACGACCATGCCCTCGCGGACCGGAGTCGAGCAGGAGGTCTGCAGTTTCGGGATCCCCTCGATCTCGACCAGGCACATGCGGCAGGCGCCGACCGGGTCGCCGAGCTTGGGCTCGTAACAGAAGACCGGGATCTCGACGTCGCCCTTGCGGGCGGCGTCGTGGAGCATCTCGCCTTCGGTCGCGGTCACCTCGCGGCCGTCGATCGTCAGCGCGATCTCGCGACTCACACCGAAGCCCCCAGGGTCTCGGCCGGCCCCTGAACGGGGGCGAGACGGGTCTCGTCGACGATCGGCGGACCGGCGGCGGCCATTACCGCTTCGAACTCGGGGCGGAACTTCCGCACCATCGCCCCGACCGGCATCGCCATCGAGTCGCCGAGCACGCAGAGGCAGTGGCCGATGATGTTGGCCTGGACCGAGCTGACGATGTCGAGGTCCATCGGCGTCGCCTCGCCGCGAACAATCCGCTCCAGCATCTTCACCGTCCAGTTGGTGCCCTCGCGGCAGGGGGTGCACTTGCCGCAGGACTCGTGGTGGTAGAAGCGCGCCGTGCGCAGCGCCAGGTGCGGGATCGAGACGCGGTCGTCGGCGACGATGATCGAGCCGGAGCCGAGCATCGAGCCCGCTTCGGCCATAGCCTCGAAGCTGTAGGGGAGGTCGAGCCCTTCCTCGGCCTTGAGGACCGGGGAGGAGGAGCCGCCGGGGAAGAAGGCCTTGATCTCGCGACCTCCCATCGGCCCGCCGGCGAGGCCGTAGATCAGCTCGCGGGTCGGGATCCCGAGCTCGACCTCGTAGTTGCCGGGCCGACGCACGCCGCCGGAGATCGAGACCACCTTGGTCCCGGGCGACTGCTCGGTGCCGTAGCCGCGGAACCAAGCGGCGCCCTTGGCGACGATCCGCGGCACGTTGGAGAGCGTCTCGACGTTGTTGATCAGCGTCGGCCCGCCGTAGAGGCCCTGGACCGCGGGGAACGGCGGCTTCAGGCGCGGGTTGCCGCGCTTGCCCTCGAGCGCATCGAGCAGGGCCGTCTCCTCGCCGCAGATGTAGGCACCGGCGCCGCGGTGGACGACCAGCTCGAGGTCGCGGTGGCAGCCGAGGATGTTCTTCCCCAGGTAGCCGGCCTCATAGGCTTCGGCGACGGCGGCGTCGAGGATGTCGGCCTGGGCGTCGTACTCGCCGCGGATGAAGATGAATGCGTGGCCGGCTACCTGGGGAAGAACATCCTCGGCTGCCACCGCGACCTCG
>DATAIY010000355.1:0-4695 GCA_036262475.1 Solirubrobacterales bacterium | reverse complement strand
GGTCGAGGCGGTGCGCGAGCGCACCGGCGGACTCGGTGCCGAGGCGGTGCTCGACTTCGTGGGCGAGGGGGGCGCCCCCGGGGACAGCATCGCGATGCTGCGCGAGGCCGGGACCCACTACGTGATCGGCTACGGCGGCGTGCTCAGCGTTCCCGCGATCGACATCATCTCCTCGGAGATCAACGTCGTCGGCAACCTGGTCGGCACCTACAACGACCTCGCCGAGCTGATGACGCTGGCCGCCGAGGGACGGGTCACGCTCCACACCTCTACCTATCCCCTCGACGCCGCCAACGAGGCCATGGACGATCTCGAGGCCGGGCGCCTGCACGGAAGGGGCATCCTGATACCGGCGTGAGCCGCCGTGCGGTCTGGCGCCCACGCCCGCCGCAATGCGCTGAGGAGTACGCGATGATCGGAAGGTGAGTGGCAACTCAGCGACCTTCGCCGAGCGCCTGACGGCGCAGGGCCTCTCCGGCGAGCCGGCCCGGGATCCGGTTGCCGTCGCCGAGCGCCTGCTCGCGGTGCAGGGGCAGGACCCGCGCGGCGCCCGCCTCGCGATCCGCGCCCGCAGCTCGGGCCTGACCGCGGCGGACGTCGACCGGGCGCTGAGCGAGGACCGCTCGCTGCTGATCACCTGGCTCAACCGCGGCACCCTGCACCTGATCCGCAGCGAGGACTATCCGCTGCTGCAGGCCCTGACCACGCCCCCGCTGCTGACCTCCAGCTCCCGTCGCCTCAGGCAGGAGGGGGTTAGTGTCGATGCCGCGGCGCGGGGGGTGGAGACGATCGCGCGCTCGCTGGCCGACGAGGGTCCGCTGACCCGCGCCCAACTGCGCGAGCGGCTCGACTCCGCCGGGGTGCCGACCGAGGGACAGGCGCTGGTCCACCTCCTCTTCCTGACGACGCTGCGCGGGATCGCGGTTCGCGGCCCGATGGTCGGAAGGGAACACGCCTACGTGCTGGTCCGCGACTGGCTCGGCCCGCAGAAGCCGGTGAATCGCGACGCTGCTCTCGCCGAGTTGTCCCGGCGCTACCTGGTCGGGCACGGCCCGGCCGACGACCGCGACCTCGCCCGCTGGGCGGGCCTGCCGCTGCGCGACGCGCGCGCCGGCCTCGCCGCGATCGGAAACGAGCTGTTGGAGCGAGACGACGGCCTCGTCGACCTCGCCAAGCGCGCGCCCGCGGATCCGCCGCCGCCACGCCTGCTCGGCGCCTTCGACCCGCTTCTGCTCGGTTGGAGCTCACGCGAGGACATCGTCGGCCCGCACAAGATGCTGGTCACGACGAACGGCATCTTCCGCCCCTTCGCCCTGGTCGACGGCCGCGCGGTCGCGACCTGGAGATTCGCCCGCGGCAAGGTCACGATCGAGCACCTCGGCAAGGTGACCAAGAAGACCGCGGCGGCGCTCGAGGCCGACGCGCGCGAGGTCGAGCGCTTCATGGCGGACCCGTAGGTCCGCCATAACGCTCCCCTGGCCGGCTAGGCGGGCGGCTGGTCGTTCGGCAGGCGGGGCGGCAGCGGGTCGGCGGCCGGAGGTGCCTCCTGGCCCGGCAGCGGATCGGCTTCGGCCTCCCAGAGGTGATTCAGCGAGACCTGCAGGTAGGCCCACATGCCGGGGGCGATGAAGAGGTAGAGCAGCAGCGCAATCCAGCCGTTGACCGGCTCCTTGCCACCGAGTTTCGAGGCGCCCATAACGCGCTTGGTGCCACGCCAGTAGGTGATCAGCGCCGGGATGATGATGATGCCGCCGGGGAACAGCGCCAGCAGCGAGTTGGTCGGGTTCTGGCCAAGGTCGTAGCCCTTCGCCTCACCGTACGCTTTCAGCTCCTTGTTGATCTTGTACCACCAGACCAGATGGTAGATGCCGAGGGTGATGATCGGTAGCAGCGCGACGGCCCACGGGTTGCGTACCTTCACCTCGTGCTCGGTGCCGCGGATTTTCATTTCGTAGGCCATGATCTCCATTCAGGGTCGGTCGAGGGATTGTCGCGAACTTACTCGGCCACCCAGACGCCGTGCTTTAGCGAAGACCGCTCGGCCCCACGGGTATCGGGCGTCTTTGCTCAGCCGAGCTTGGGGCTGCGCCAGGGCTGCTCCAGCCGCCCGGCCAGCTCGTCGCCGAGGCCCTCGATCGGGACCCGGACCTGCTCCAGCGAGTCGCGGTCGCGGAGGGTGACGGTGTCGTCGTCCATCGTCTGGTGGTCGACGGTGACGCCCCAGGGAGTGCCGATCTCGTCCTGGCGGCGGTAGCGCTTGCCGATCGAACCGCCCTCGTCGAACTCGGCCGGGAGCTTGCGGCGGATGTCCTGGAAGATCGCGCGGGCCTTCTCCGGCATGCCCTCCTTGGAGACGAGCGGGAGGACGGCGACCTTGACCGGCGCCAGGCGCGGGTGCAGGTGCAGGACAGTGCGCCGGCGGCCCTCGACCTCCTCAACCTCGTAGGAGTCGACGAGGAAGGCGAGGGTGGCACGGTCGGCGCCGGCGGCGGGCTCGATCACGTGGGGGACGTAGCGCTCTTTGGTCTGCTGGTCGAAGTACTCGAGCTTCTCGCCGCTGAACTTGGTGTGCTGCTTGAGGTCGAAGTCGCCGCGGTTGGCGATTCCCTCGAGCTCCGACCAGCCGATCGGGAACAGGTACTCGACGTCGCTGGTGCCCGAGGAGTAGTGGGAGAGCTCGTTGGCGTCGTGGGGACGAATCCGCAGGTGGTCGGGGCGGAGGCCGAGATCGGTGTACCAGCGCTCGCGCTCCTCGATCCAGGCCCGGTACCAGCGCTCGGCGTCGGCGGGGGGGACGAAGAACTCCATCTCCATCTGCTCGAACTCACGGGTGCGGAAGATGAAGTTGCCGGGGGTGATCTCGTTGCGGAAGGACTTGCCGATCTGGGCGATCCCGAACGGCGGTTTCTTGCGGGCGAAGCCGAGCACGTTCTTGAAGTTGATGAAGATCCCCTGTGCCGTCTCCGGGCGCAGGTAGACCTCGGAACCCTCGCCGGCGACCGGGCCGACGTGGGTCTCGAACATCAGGTTGAACTGGCGCGGCTCCGACAATTCGCCGCCGCACTCGGGGCAGCGCAGTTCGGCGTCGGGGTCGCCGCCTTCGGCTTCGACCGCCTCGCGTAGGTGGTCCTCACGCCAGCGCCGCTTGCACTCGCCGAGGCACTGGACCAGCGGATCGGTGAAGCCCTCGAGGTGACCCGACGCCTCCCAGACCCGCGGGTGCTGGAGGATCGCCGAGTCGATCGCGACGATGTCGTCGCGCTCCTGCAGCATCGCCCGCCACCACTCGGCTTTGACGTTGCCCTTGAGCAGGACGCCGTAGTGGCCGTAGTCGTAGGTCGAGCCGAGGCCGCCGTAGATCTCCGAGGAGGGGAAGACGAAGCCGCGGCGTTTGCAGAGGGCGACGATCTCCTCCATCGAGACCTCGGTCGGTCGGGTTTCCTCCTCGCCGCTAGCCATGGCGGAACCGTAGCGGCTGCGATAATCACGCACCCCGTGCCCATCTACGAGTACAAATGCGAGAATGGCCACGTCTTCGACGTGATGCAGAAGATGGCCGACCAGCCGCTCACCGAGTGTCAGGAGTGCGGCGCCGCCGCCGTGCGCGTCCTGCACTCGCCCGCGGTCCACTTCAAGGGCTCCGGCTTCTACAACACCGACTACGGCAAGAAGAAGGGCAAGGGCAACGGTGCCGGCTCTTCAGGCGAGGGCTCGGGTGAGTCGAAGGGCTCGGACTCCGGCTCTGCGGACTCGAAGAAGAGCGAGTCCAAGTCCAGCGACTCGAAGCCGGCCGCCTCGACCGCGGACTGATCGATTGACCCCGCTACAGGGGGTCAATGCATCGAGCACCGCGGATCTAGCCGAGGAAGCGCTTGACCGCTGCGCGCCGGACCGATTCCGGCACTTCGACGCTGCCTTCGGGCCCGATCCCGCAGCCCGCCTTGGGGGAGCCGCAGAGCACGTCGGTGGGGGCGCTGCCGCCGATCCCGGCGGCGAGGATCAGCTGCGGCATCGTCAGGAAGCCCATGTCGCTGACGAACGCTTTCGGCGCGTCCCAGCCGATGATCGGCCCCCTGATGAAGTTGTAGGGGGCGCGCAGGGGGTCGGTGAGGCGGCCCTTGACGCCGTTGATCACGGCCTGCTGGGCTTTGGCTCGGTTGAAATCGTTGTAGCCGAGGGTGTAGGCGCTCTTGCCGGGGCCGGGGCATTCGCTGGGCTCGCGGACTCGGGAGTAGGCGAGCGCCTTTTCGCCGTCGAGCGTGTTCTCGCCCTGGTGCAGGCGCAGGGTGATGCCGCCCTGGCCGTGGCCGGCGCCGCCGGAGATTTCGGCGCAGAGCTTGTGCGGGACGTCGACTTCGACTCCGCCGACCGCGTCGATCAGTTCTTCGAAGCCGGTGAAGTCGACGATCGCGACGTGGTCGATCTGGATCCCGAGGAAGTTTTCGATCGTCTTGATCTGCAGCGCGGCGCCGCCGAAGGCGAAGGCCGCGTTGATTTTCTGCGGCGCCTGGCGGGGGATTTCGGCGTAGCTGTCGCGCGGGATCGAGAGTTTGTTGAAGGTGCCGCCGCCGGCGCGGATCAGCATCAGCGTGTCGGCGCGGAACTGGCCCTGCGAGCAGCCGTCGTGGGGGGCGTCGCCGTGGGCCTGCTGGTCGAAGCACTTCTGCGAGGGGGCCGCCCCGGGTTCCTTGGTGT
>DATAIY010000354.1:0-2125 GCA_036262475.1 Solirubrobacterales bacterium | reverse complement strand
CCAACCACCTCGATTCCGTCCCGCCCGTGCAGCGAATCGAGGATCGCCTGCAGGTTCGTCCCCGATCCCGACGCGAGCACCACGATTCGGAAGTCGCTCACCGCGGGAAGCTAACCGCTGGCCGGGACTACCGCGATGTCCTCGAGCGCGAATTTGCCATTGGCGTCGTCGGGGTCGCCGAGCGGGTAGTGGCCGCTGAAGCAGGCGTCGCAGTGGTCGTCTGGGCTGCCGCCGATCGCCTCGTAGATGCCATTCATCGAGAGGTAGGCGAGCGAGTCGGCGTCGAGCTCGTCGGCAATCTCATCGACGCTGCGGTTGTGGGCGATCATCTCCTCGCGGGTCGACATGTCGATGCCGTAGTGGCAGGGGTTGCGGATCGGCGGCGCCGAGATCCGCAGGTGCACCTCGGCGGCGCCGGCGTCGCGCAGCATGCCGACGATCTGGCGGGTGGTGTTGCCGCGCACGATCGAGTCGTCGACGACGACGATCCGCTGCCCGGCGACAATCTCCGGCAGCGGGTTGAACTTCAGCCGCAGGCCGTGCTTGCGCAGCTCCTGGCCGGGCTGGATGAAGGTCCGGGCCACGTAGCGGTTCTTGATCAGGCCGTCGTCGCGCGGCAGGCCGGAGGCCCGGGCGAAGCCGGCGGCGGCGGGATTTCCGGAGTCCGGGACCGCGATCACCAGGTCGGCCTCGAGCGGCGCCTCGCGCCAGAGGATCTCGCCCATTCGCCCGCGCACCTGCTGCAGCACCTTGCCCTCAAGGCGGCTGTCGGGGCGGGAGAAGTAGATGTGCTCGAAGACGCAGGTCGCCTTGCGCTCGGCCTTCACCACCTGCCGGGTCTCGAGCCCACGCTCGGTCAGGGAGACCATCTCCCCGGGGTGCACCTCGCGCATCAGTTCGGCGCCGATGATGTCGAAGGCGCAGCTCTCGGAGGCGACGACGAAGCGGTCGTCGAGGCGGCCCAGCGAGAGCGGCCGGATCCCGTGCGGGTCGCGGAAGGCGACGATCGCGCGCTTGGTCATGACCACGGTCGAGTAGGCGCCCTCCATGCGCGGCATCACGTCGGTGACCGCGTCCTCGATCAGCTTGCCGCCGTGGGAGGAGAGCAGGGCGGCGATGATCTCCGAGTCGGAGGTGCCGCGGAAGTCGATCCCCCGCTCCTTCAGGTCGGCCCAGAGCTCGACCGCGTTGGTCAGGTTGCCGTTGTGGGCGAGCGCGACCTCGCGGCCGTCATCGCGCCAGACCGGCTGCGCGTTCTCCCAGGAGCCGCCGCCGGTGGTCGAGTAGCGAACGTGGCCGATCGCCATGTCCCCCTCCAGCGCCTTCAGCTTCTCCTCGTCGAAGACCTGGGAGACCAGTCCCGAATCGCGCAGGGTGGTGATGTGGCCGCCCTCGCCGGTGGCGATCCCGGCCGACTCCTGGCCGCGGTGCTGAAGCGCATAGAGGCTGAAGTACGCGAGCCGGGCTACGTCGTGCCCCGGCGCGTACACGCCGAAGACCCCGCACTCGTCGCGCGGTCCATCGCGGTCGGTCATGGGCCGCTCGCCGGAAGTCAAAAGCGCGTGATCCTCGCTGGCTAGAGAGACGGGACGCGCAGGCAGACTGCCTACTCCGGCAGGGTAGCAACGGGTGCGGACCAGCCGGTCTGTCCCCGGGTGGCCGTCTGTGAGTGTGCTGGTTCGCTAGGCCGGCTCACCCAGCCGCAGGCCGAAGCGCTCGATCAGACCCGGGACGCTCTCGGGATCCACCTCGAGCTCGTAGCGCTCGCAAAGGCCGGCCATCGCTTGCGGCTCGATCTGCGCGATCCCACCGAGCTCGACGAGTTCATCGAAGAACCGCTCGAACCCCCCGGGGGAGATGATCTCGAGGATCCGCGCCGGCTCGTCGCCAGCGTTCCAGAAGGTATGCCACTGATTGCGGGGCTTGAAGATCAGATCACCGGGACCGCCGACCATAACCTCCTCCCCCAGCAGGGCGCCGACCTGGCCCTCGAGGACGTAGCTGTACTCGTCCTCGCGCTTATGCCGGTGCAGGGGGGCGGCGAGCGCCCGCGCCGACATCGGGTGTTCGACCAGGGAGAAGCCTCCGCCGGCCTCCGCCCCTTCGATCATGAGCCTGACTCCGA
>DATAIY010000353.1:0-4565 GCA_036262475.1 Solirubrobacterales bacterium | reverse complement strand
ATCGGCCTGGCTGCGATCATCGGCGGCAACCTGTTCGCGCGGGCCGGGATGCACCCGGCGCTGCGCGAGGTGAGCGACCCGGCCGAGCGCGGCAAGGTCGTGAACGCGGCCTGGCGCCGCTACGGCACGATAGAGAGCCTCTCGCTGGCCGCGCTGATCAGCGGCTGGGCCGGCTCCCGGCTGGGCGAAGCCGACCGTCGGAGCCTGTCCGAGCGCGAACGCAGGCTCGGCGTGGCGAAGGATGCCGCGGTTGCCGCGGTTGCATTGACCGGCGTGGCAGCGGCCATCCAGGGCATACGCTTCTCGGGGATGGAGCCCGAGGGCGCGGTTCCGCTCGAGGACGGCAGTAAGGCCGGAGCGAGCGCCTCGTTCAACGAGAGCCGCGCGAAGCGGCGCCTCAACCTGCTCGGCGCAGTCAACCTCGCTTCGGCGCTGACGCTAGCGGGTGTCAACGCGGCGCTTGGCCAGGCCGGGGCCAGGCAGGACGCCGGGAGGCGACGCTGCCGCTGTTGTTGCCGTTGATCAATCTGATTGGGCCGCAGACCCTCGAGGGGGCACCCGGTTCCCGGACGCGAGGTCGCTGGTCCAATTTCAGCCGCCCCGGCTAGTCAAACGCCCCGCAGATCGCCGGCAATCTGCTTCCCAGGCGGCGGATTCAGGCACGGCGCTGTTTCCAACGCCCCAAACGCCCCACGCCTGAGTCTTCTGGCCACCCTCGGATTCTCAGGGAATCTCGCGGCCGAGCCAGCCGCGAGGCATTCTTGTTGGCGAGGTGTGCGGGCGTGCGGAAGTCGAGCACTGCGAGGCGACACAGGCCGAGGTTGTGGCCGAGCTCGTGGACCGCTTCGCATTGAGTAGTTGATCCAGGTGGACCCCGAACGCCATGCTCCGGATAGAGTCGAGTGCCTGGTGCTTGCGGTCACCGACTTCACAGTCGAGGCGCAGCGGCTACTGCGCGACGAGACGCAGTTCAAGTGGTACGTCGTCACGCTGCTCATCTTGGTCCTCTACGTCTACGCGGTCGAGGTCGAGCGACGCCGCTGGGACGTGGTCCTCGCCGGGCTTGCCTTCTGGCTCGCCGACTGGATCAACGAGATCGCCAACTCGCTGATTCTCCACTTCAGCCACCGCGCCGCGCTGTGGACGACGACCGGCGATACGGCCTACCTGATCCTGATCGGGCTGACGATCGAGATCTCGCTGATGTTCGCGATCTCCGGCGTCGTCTTCGCGAAAACCCTGCCCGAAGACCGGCGGGCGAAGCTGCTCGGCCTGCCGAACCGGCTGACGATCGCGCTCGGCTTCTCGATCTTCGCCGTCTTCGTCGAGGTGCTGCTCAATGGCACCGGCTACTTCCACTGGGAGTACTGGTGGTGGAACTTCCCCTTCGTCTTCCCGATCGTCATCTTCGGGTACCTCTGGTTCTTCCTGATCGCCGCCTACGTGTATGACCTCCCCGATGACCGAAGGCGGCTGCGGGTGGTCGGCGCCATGGCGGCCCTCGTCGCCGCCGCGTTGGCTGTCTTCGGTCCGGTGCTGGAGTGGATCTAGGGCGACCTCCGAGTGCCGCGTTTGGTCGCGGGGGCCGGAATCGCTACTTCCGCCATCAAACATGGTCTCGCCCCGACGCAGTAGCTGGGCGGGGCGGTCGAGGGCCTCGGAGGGGCTTCCTTCTTCGAGGGGCTGCGGCCAGCCCACGGCGGCACTTCCCGGCTTGGCCGCGTCGAGCGCATCCTCGAACCAGCTCAACGCCGCTTCCCCGTCTTTACGGACCACGTCATTGACGCTGCGGCTATGCCGGATCGAGTTGCGAAGCTCTCCCAGCTGGTCGAAGCGATTACCAAGCCCCTCCTTGGTGCCGAAGGATGATTCGAACAGTGGCCATAGCGGGGGAACGCTGACGAGGCTTGCCCCCGAGACGCGCCGGCAGCTGACCAATCTCGGCTCCGAGCGAGTCGTGGTGCTCGCGCTCGGCGGCGCCGGTGAGCACGAAGGGCGCGACGCCCGCGCCTGGACCAGCTGGGACGAGGAGGGCGAGGGCCGCTCGCCTCAGGAAGTCCCGCTACCGGAGAACCTGCCGGTGTGAGCATCGCCGCCGTCCTGCCGCTGGCCCTTGTGATGGTGGCCGGCCCGCAGATCATCAGCGCCTTCTTCTTCGCCACCAGCGAGGAATGGCAGTCGGACTCTGCCGCCTACATCCTCGGCGCGGCCACCTCGATCAACCGCCGTCGTGTCGGCTTCCTACCTGCTCACCAAGGGCCTCAAGGCCGGCGGCTCCGAAGGTGGCTCGTCGTCTTCCTCGGTCGACAACGCCATCGTCGCCCTTCTCATCCTCGCGATGGTCGCTTATGGTGATCGCGACGTGCCGACTTCCCACCGCAACCGGGCCTGCTGATCGGGGTTGGACTCCAGCGCCCCGAAAACCAAGCCAGGCCAGCTGCGCGATGCCTACCTCCCCAACCGCCGGGTGCGGCTTGCCAGCGACGTCGCGTCGGCGTGCGCCGCGGGCCTGCTGATTGGGCTCCTGGGATCCGGGCTGACCTGGTGGGACCGCTCCGCCCTGTTCGACCTGGCCGGGACCTCCAGGGAGGTGGTGAAGCTGGGGACCGGCTACTTCGTCGGGCCGATGCTGATCCTGGTGGTTCTGCCGCTGAGGTTCGGAAGGGCCCGGCAGGTGGGGCTGAAACGCCTGTTCCGGGCCCGGCTGGCGCTCGCGACGCTGCTGTGGAGTGCCGGGCTGGGGGTGCTGATCCACAAGGTCTCCGGCCTCGATGGCTACACGATCGAGGCCGGGACCTACGTCACCGGCGGGCTCATAGCGGTCGGCCTGTTCGCCACGCTCGCGATGTGGCCGGCGGGACTGCGGGTCGTGATGGTCGATCGGGCCGGCCAGGTGCGAGACGCCTGATACGTAAGGCGAGCGACCCGGTGGCGGCCTCCCGGGGTTAGACGTTGAGGACCCGCAAGGCCAGGTGAGCTTCGGAGATCCGAGTTGGTGCTCGCCGATGTTGACGAGAGGCCTAGCGCTCCTGCAGCACCGAAAGGGTATTCCCCGCGGGATCTTTGAACCAGGCGATCAGCGGTCCGCCCGCCCGCATGACGCCCTTCTCATCCTGTGGCATGCCCTCGTAGCGCTCGAAGCTGACCCCCAGCGCCTCCAACTCCTCGACCGCCTTGTCGATGTCGTCGACAGGGAAGTTGAGGTTCGTGTAGCTGGCCGGGGTGAAGCCGGGGCTGACATAGACGATGGTGTCGCGGTCCCCGGCGAGGTTCAGCGACATCAGGCCGTGCTCCTCATCGAGCATGGTGGTCTTCAGCCCCAGGGTCTCCCCGTAGAACTCCCGGGCCTTCTGCAGATCATCAACGGCGAAACCGCTGAACGCCTTGCTGTCGGCGAGCATGATCGAATCCTCTCGGTCGGTGTTGTGTCGGACCTCTGTCTATTAGACCGCCTGACCTGGCGAAAGTCATCGGCGCGCTGGCTACTCCCCATCCCCCGCCGGCGGCCGGCGTCCGCGCTTGCGCTCCCCGGTGCGTCGCTTCTGGTCGAGGCGGCGGCGGCGCGACGCCTTGGTCGGGCGAGTCGGTCGGCGGCGGCGCGGCACCCTGAGCGCAGCCGCGATCTTGGCGGCCAGCCGCTGCAGCGCCAGCTCCCGGTTGCGCGACTGCCCGCGGGCGTCCTGGGCGACGGCGGTGACGGTCGGGCCGGCGCGCTCGAGCAGCCGCGCCCGCTGGGCTTCGTCGAGCGACCGCGAGGCCTCGACGTCGAAGACGGCTTCGACCCGGGAGGCGGTGACGTTCGCGTGCTGGCCGCCGGGGCCGGAGGAGCGGCTCGTGCGCAACTCGATCTCGGCCAGGGGGATCGAGAGTCGGCTGTCGATTCTCAGCTCGTCGGGCACGCGATCACGCTGGACGGCCGCCCTCAGCCAGA
This sequence comes from Solirubrobacterales bacterium, assembly GCA_036262475.1. Taxonomy (GTDB): domain Bacteria; phylum Actinomycetota; class Thermoleophilia; order Solirubrobacterales; family 70-9; genus VAYN01. The sequence goes on along the minus strand of DATAIY010000353.1, from coordinate 634 downwards.
AAGCTCGGGGATGTGGCGCTCGACGTGGTCGGCGATCGTCTGGCGCACCCATCGCTGAGTCTCGGCGTCGGCCATCCGGTAGCGGCCGAGAAGCATCTTCTGGTCGTTCAGCGGCAGCCCGGCGATCTCCCAACTGACGGCGAGGCGCTCGAACATCGCCTCCGTGCGCCGCCGCCAGGCGTCCTCCAGCGAGGCGGCGTCGCCGGCGGGCGGCTCGCCGATCTTCGCGATCGTGGCGCCACTGAGCGACTGCCGCAGGGTGAGGATGTTGCCCTCGGGGTCGATGTAGTCGATCACCACCGCCTTCGGTCGGGCCCGGCTCTTGTTCTTCTTCCTTTTCTTGGCCACCTCTGCCGAGTTTGCCAGGCGCGGCAGCGGGCTATCCTCGATCGCCTTGACAGCGATGACCTTCATCGGCGTGCCGATCGACTCGGTCGGCCGCAGCGGCGGCACCGAGCACGGTCCCGCGGCGCTGCGCGATCTGGGCCTGGTGGCGGCGCTCGGGGGCGAAGATGGAGGTGACCTGGGGGTGAGTATCCGGGGCCAGACGCGCGATCCCGGGACCGGCATCCTCGCCAGCGACGACGTCCTCGCGACCACAGCGACGATCCGCGCCGCGGTCGCCGAGCGGATC
>DATAIY010000352.1:0-7244 GCA_036262475.1 Solirubrobacterales bacterium | reverse complement strand
CTGCGCGAGCGGGTGGAGCAGGCGCCGGTTCGCGCGATCGAGATCAAGCTCTCCCAGGGAGCCAAGCCCGGGCTCGGGGGGCTGCTCCCCGGCGTCAAGGTGACTCCCGAGATCGCCCAGTGCCGCGGCGTGCCCGTCGGCGAGGACTGCGTCAGCTCGCCGGTGCACTCGGAGTTCTCTGACGTCGACGGGCTGATCGGGTTCGTCGAGACGATCGCGGCGGAGACGGGGCTTCCGGTGGGGATCAAGTCCGCGGTCGGAGAGGGCGAGTTCTGGGAGACGCTCGCCGAGCGCATGGCGAGCACCGGCGGCGGCCCCGACTTCGTCACTATCGACGGTGGCGAGGGTGGGACCGGCGCCGCGCCACTCTCCTTCTCCGACCACGTTGCGCTGCCCTTCAAGCTCGGCTTCTCCCGCGTCTACGGCACCTTCGCCCGCAAAGGCCTGGCCGAGGACGTCGTCTTCATCGGCTCGGGCCGGCTCGGGTTCCCGGACTCGGCACTCTTTGCCTTCGCCCTCGGCTGCGACCTGATCAACGTCGCTCGCGAGGCGATGCTCGCGATCGGCTGCATCCAGGCCCAGCGTTGCCACACCGGCCGCTGCCCGACCGGGGTCGCGACGCAATCGCGCTGGCTCATGCACGGGCTCGACCCGGAGCTGAAGTCCAGTCGCGCCGCCAACTACCTGGTTGCGTTCCGCGCCGAGCTCCTGGCCCTGGTGCGCTCGTGCGGCGTTTCGCACCCGGCGCTGGTCACTCCCAAACACATCGAGATCATCTCCGAGAGCTACGGCTCCGCGGCGCTCGCCGACGTCTTCGGATATGCGCCGGACTGGCCGCTGCTGTCGGCCCGCCGGCGCCAGCAGATCGAAGACTCGCTGCTGCCGGCGGCAGCGAGTACGGGCGCTTAGTGCTCCGCCTTCCGCGCCCTCCAGACCTCCTCGCAGGGCCAGCGCCGTCCACTCGAGGGTGATGTGCGGATAGCGGGTCGTCGATCCGTCTGGCGGTCGCACCTCGATCAACTCCTTGACCTGCAGGCCGTTCTCGCGCAGCAGCGCGATCAGATCGCCGTGGGGGAGATGGAACTCGACCAAATCGTCCTCCGACCTGCCTCGGGCACGCCCCAGACTCCCCAGGCTGGCTCGGCCTGCGCCCAGTTGCGGCGGCCATCCTCCTCGTAGTCGGCGGCGAGCTGATTCCAAGCCGCGCGGTTTCGCACGACATGCTCGGGAGCTTCGCCCATGCCGCCGCCCTATTGGCAGGGCCTTCGGGCGGCGCGAACCGCGACTGCGACGTTTGCTTCAATTGGATCACCAGAGAAAGGAGGTGGTCCTATTTTGAGTCACATGCTTCAGGGGACTCTGGAGGTGCAGGGCCGCTAGGCGCCGCACTGGTTCGGGCGTCCGGCGGAATCCACCCCGGGCACCGGCGAGCAAAGGAAGACCGGGCGTTGTCCCACCCGGCCGTGGTTTCCGCGTTCGTTTCCCAAGCACCAGGCAAGGGCCGTCTTCGGGCGGCCCTTGCTAACTCTCCGGCGGGATCGGCGTCGACGGGTCGACCCCGCCGGCATCGATTTCGTGGGCAAGTCTCTGCCGTGCCTGCCGGCTTCCGGGGTCGAGGATCCCGGAGCCGGCGGCGCGCGAGATCGAGCTGCCGCCGCGACCTCGCAGGACGATCGCGCAGCCGACCGCGATCAGCGCCCCGGCGACGGGGCCGATCACGTAGACCCAGTAGTCGCTGAAGTCGGCGCCGACCAGCGCCGGCCCGAACGAGCGGGCGGGGTTCATCGAGACGCCGCTGACCGGCGCCGCCCAGAGGCCGGCGAGGGCGATGTAGCCGCCGACGCCGAGGGCGGCGATCGCGCCGACGTTCTGCGCCGCCGAGGCCGTGCCGAGGATGACGCTGACCAACCCGGCGGTGAGGGCGACCTCCATCAGCAGCGCCTGCCAGCCCGCGTAGCCGGGCCCGGGCAGAGTCGCCCCGAGGTGCTCGACGTTGCCGAAGACGGCGAGGAGGAAGGCGCAGGCGAGCGTCGCTCCGAGCAACTGGACGGTGATGTATCCCGGCAGTCGTTTCCAGGGGAAGTCACCCCGCAGAGCGAAGGCGAGCGAGACGGCGGGGTTGAGGTGGGCGCCGGAGACGGCGCCCATGAAGAGGATGATCGCCAGCACCATTAAGCCGGGCGCGACCACGGCCGCCGCGAGGCTGATCTGGCCCTTGGCGTGGAGCAGGCCACCGCCGGCGGCGACGAGGACGAGGAAGAAGGTCCCCAGCAGCTCGGAGAAGAGCCGGCGCCACTCGAGGCGGGGATCGTCGAAGTCCTTGCGGTCTCCGAACTCGAGCGCCAGCAGGTGACGGGTGCGGGGGGAGAGGGGCAGGCCGGCGAGGTCGAACTGCCCCGGGTCGCTGGCGGTCTTGGCGGGATCGTGCTCGACGCGGCCGGGGTCCGGTGCTCTTTCGTCGCCTCCCTCGCTCATTGCGGCGACCCTATGCAGTCGCGGGCCCGATGCGCAAGCCGGTCCGAGCGAATTCACCCGCTTCGAATGACGCATCCAGGGCCGCGACGCCCTAGATTCAAGCGATCGTGCCTGCGCCTGAGAACGCCAAGAGCGGCAAGGAGGCAAGGAAGCGCGCTCCCCGCTCCTCCCAGGCAACCTGGGAGCCGGGGCCGGAGCGAAGGAGCCCGGCCGAGGTCCTCGCTGAGCAGGACAAGACCCGCGTCCCCGAACTGGTGCCGGTGCGCTACGGGCGCATGCTCGCCTCGGCCTTCACCTTCTACCGCGGCGCCGCCGCGATCATGGCGGCCGACCTGGCCTCGAGCCCTGACTCCGGCCTTCGGGCGCAGCTCTGCGGCGACGCCCACCTCTCGAACTTCGGGGTCTTCCAGGCCCCTGACCGCAGGCTCGTCTTCGATATCAACGACTTCGACGAGACCCTGCCGGGCCCGTTCGAGTGGGACGTCAAGCGGCTCGCCGCCAGCGTCGCGATCGGCGGCCGGGACCGGAAATTCGAGGCGGGAGAGCGACGCGAAGCGGTCCTCAAAGGCGTCAGCGAGTACCGCACGGCGATGGCGAGCTTCGCGACGATGAACGAGCTCGACGTCTGGTACGCCCGACTCGAAGTCGCCGACATCGCCAGCCGCTGGCAGGAGAAAGTGACGAAGGAGGACCGGCGCCGGGTCGAGAAGTCGGTGACCAAGGCCCGCAACAAGGGCAGCCTGCGGGCTCTCGAAAAACTGACCGAAACCCGAGACGGCAAGCTGCGGATCGCCAGCCGCCCGCCGCTCTTGGTTCCGATCGAGGAGCTCGCCCAACGCGAAGGCCGGGACGCCGAAGAGATCACCGCCCTGATCATGGGCCTGTTGAGCGAGTACCGGGGAACCCTTGACGACCAGGCCCGTGTCCTCGTCGAGCGCTACCACTACATCGACGCGGCCCATAAAGTCGTCGGCGTCGGCAGCGTCGGTACCCGCGCCTGGATCACGCTGTTGCTCGGCCGCAACGAGAGCGACCCGCTCTTCCTCCAGATGAAGGAAGCCGGGGCCTCGGTGCTCGAGCCCTTCGCCGGCGCAAGCCGGTTCCGCCAGCACGGCCACCGCGTCGTCGCCGGGCAGCGGTTGATGCAGGCCGCCGGCGACGTCCTCCTGGGTTGGCTGACGGTAGAGGGTCTCGACGGGAAGAAGCGGGGCTTCTACGTCCGCCAGCTCTGGGACGGCAAGGGATCGGCGGAGATCGAGGCGATGGGGCCGGAGACGATGGCGGGCTACGCCGGGCTCTGCGGATGGAGCCTCGCCCGCGCCCACGCGCGGAGCGGCGACCGCGCGGCGATCGCGGCCTACCTGGGCAAGGGCGACAGCTTCGACCAGGCGATCGCCGAATTCGCCGAGGCCTACGCGGATCAGAACGAAGCCGACTACGAGGCCCTGCTGGAGGCCGAGCGCTCCGGCCAACTGAAGGTCGAGCGCGGCGTCTAGGGGAGGCCGCCGTGGTGCGGCACGTCGACACGGGTCGTGTAGAGCGAGGCCCGCGGCTCGTCGTTTCCCATCCCCAGGCGCCAGTCGGGGGCGACGCAGATCAGCAGCGTGCGGCCGTCCTCGCCGCCGAGCATCGCGGCGTAGATCGCCATCCCCTGCTCCGGCGCCGGGAATTCCTCGACGATCTCTCCCCCCGGCGCGACCCGGGCGCAGCGGGTGTGGAGGGAGTCGCCGCACCAGACGCAGCCCTCGGCGTCGAGGGTGCAGCCGTCGGGCCCGTAGCCGACCTTGGTGTATTCGGCGTCGATCTCTTGCAGCGGCGGGGTCGGGGCGATCTGCGCGTAGACGCGGCGATCACTCAGCGAGCCGTCCGCGGCAAGCGTGAACGCGGTCAGCCGGGAGGCGATCGTCTCGGCGACGATCAGGGTGTCGCCGGCGGGCGGGATCATGATCGAGTTCGGGAAGTGGAGGTCCTCGGCGACGGCGACGACGCTGCCGTCGGGGTCAACCCGCATCAGGGTCGAGCCCTTGGCCTGCTCGCCCGCGTAGAGGTCGTAGCCGAAGCTGTCGACGTAGGCGCGGCCCTGGGAGTCGACGACCATGTCGTTGGCCTCGCCGCGCGAGAACTCGGAGAGGTCCGCGTGGACGCTCTTCTCGCCGTCGGGCGTGACCCGCCAGACCTTGTGGCCGGTCATCGAGACGGCGAGCAGGTCGCCGCTCGGGAGCCAACCGAGTCCGGAGGGCTGCTCGAGGGGTATCTCCCGCTCGATCGCGCCCTCCGGGTCGATCACGAGGACCCTTCCCCCGTCGGTGTAGAAGTCGGAGACCCACCAGCGGCCTTCGTGCCAGCGGGGCCCCTCGAAGAAGGACCCGCCCTCGAGGAGCTTGCTCAGCTCACGCATCGGGCTGAGCGTACGCGGCGCCGGGGAGTCCCCGCGCCGGTCCGCGGCGCGGGTTTGGAGGATCTCCATGCCGCCCACCCGGGCCGGCGCCGGGAGTGACGGGGCTCCCACCTAGCCTGTGGACGTGCGCCGCGCCCGCGACCGACCCGGACTTAAGTGAGCGACGCGCTCGAGCGCTCCCGGCGCCTGGTCGTTCCCGAGCTCGTCGCCCGCAGCGCTCGTCGCAAGCCCGACCAGCCGGCGCTCGCCTTCGAGGGGAGCGGCCTGACCTTCGCACAGCTCGACCAGCGCGCCAACCGGGCCGCCGGCGCCCTCGCGGAGAGGGGAGTCGCGGCGGGCGACCACGTCGCGATCCTGATGTACAACCGGCTCGAGTTCGTCGAGACCTTCCTCGGCATCCAGCGCCTCGGCGCCTGCGCCCTCCCGGTCAACTTCCGCCTCTCCCAGGAGGAGGTCGACTACGTCCTCGCCGACTCGCGCGCGGTCGGCATCGTCTCCGACGAGGAGCTCGCCGAGGCGGGATCGGTCGCCGCCGCAGCGCTCCCGGAGGTCCGCTTCCACCTCGTCGCCGGCGCGGCGCCAGCGACGGCCGAGTCCTATGAGGAGGCGCTGGCCGCCGCTTCCGGCGAGGCTCCAGACCTGATCGTGGACGACGAGCAGCTCGCCTTCCTGATGTACACGTCGGGGACGACCGGGCGCCCGAAGGGGGCGATGCTGAGCCACCAGAACCTGGTCGTCAACACGATGAACTGGCTGTATGAGGTCGGCGCGCGCGAGGGCGACGTCTGGCTCTCGGGGCTGCCGCTGTTCCACATCGGCGGCCTCAACGGGTTGCTCCCGTTCCTGCACCTCGGCGCCCTCGCCGTGATCGAGCCCTCGACCGGCTTCGACCCGGTCCGCTCGATCGAGCGCCTGGCCGAGCACGACGTCTCGATCTGCTTCTTTGTGCCGACCCAGTGGCAGGAGATCTGCAGCCGTCCCGAGGTCGCCGGGATCGACGCGGCACGGCTGCGGGTGGCGATGTGGGGCGCCTCGCAGGCGCCGCTGCAGACGCTGGCGCTGCTGGTCGAGACCTTCCCCTCGGTGGAGATCGTCAACGCCTTCGGGCAGACCGAGATGTCCTCCAACACCGCCTTCCTCAAGGGCGCGGACGCGGTCCGCAAGATGGGCTCGGTCGGCCACCCGGCGATCAACGTCGAGGCGCGGATCGTCGACGAGGACGGCATCGACGTGCGCCGTGGCGAGGTCGGTGAGATCGTCTACCGGGGGCCGACGGTGATGCGCGGCTATTTCGAGAAGGAGGAGGAGACGGCGGCGGCCTTCGCCGGCGGCTGGTTCCACAGCGGCGACCTCGTCCGCGAGGACGAGGAGGGGTTCCTCTTCGTCGTCGACCGGCTCAAGGACATGCTGATCTCCGGCGGCGAGAACGTCTACCCGGCCGAGGTCGAGCGGACGCTGATGGACCACCCGGCTGTCGCCGAGGTCGCCGTGGTCGGGATCGCGCATCCGCGCTGGGTCGAAACGCCGCTTGCGGTGGTCATCCTCGAGCCCGGCGCCAGCGTCACCGAGGAAGAGCTGATCGAGCACAGCCGGGCGCGGCTGGCGAGCTACAAGAAGCCCTCCGCCGTCGTCTTCACCGACGTGCTCCCCCGCAACGCCGCCGGCAAGGTGCTGAAGCGCCGGCTGCGCGAGCAGCACGGTGCGATCTTCGAAGCCGGCTGAGGTTGGGTCGAGGCTCAGCCGTCGCCGGCTTCGGCGCGGGCCTGGTCGATCTGCGCCTGGAAGCGCTGCATGCCGCCGAGCCAGCGCTCGTTGTCGGCCGCTTTGCGCTGCTGGTAGGTCTGCACCTCGGCGTGTGAGAGGATCAGGAAGCGCTCTTCGACGATCCCACGGACCAGCGCGTCGGCAGCGTCGCCGGCGGAGATCGTCTCCCCCGAGGCGGTCGCCAGCCGTGAGCTCGGGTCCTCTTCGCGCCAGGTTTCGAGCATCGGCGTGGCGACGCCCTGGGGGCAGAAGCAGGAGAAGCCGACGCCGGAGTCGGGGCCGCCGTAGGTGATCGCCAGCCACTCGGCGACGGCCACCGCTGCGTGCTTGGTCACCGAGTAGGGCATCAGACCGGGGTTGGCGAGCAAGCCGGCGGCGGAGGCGGTCGAGTTGATGTGGCCGCGGCGGCGCTCGAGCATGCCAGGCAGCAACCGGCGGGCGGCCCAGATGTGGGCCATCACGTTGATCTCCCAGGTCCGCTGCCAGTCGGCGTCGACGACCTCGGGGCCACCGTAGGGACCGGCGATGCCGGCGTTGGAGCAGAAGAGGTCGACCGGGCCGAACTTCGCCTCGGCGCTGTCGACGAGGCGGCCGACCTCTTCCTCGC
>DATAIY010000351.1:0-3646 GCA_036262475.1 Solirubrobacterales bacterium | reverse complement strand
GCAGGGCTGCGTCGCTGAACCCACCAAGGCTCCGACCGGCTGCGCGAAGGCGAAGGGGCTCCGCGACGTTCGCTCGATCGCGATCAGCGCAGACGGAAGGTCGCTCTACGCTGCCGGTGCCAACAAGGAGGGCGGCGGCGTGATCGTCGCTTTCAGCCGCAACACGGCCTCGGGGGCGCTGAGGGCGCAGGGCTGCATCGCCGCCTCACCGGCCTCCAACAACCCCGAACACTGCGCGGGGACCGTGCGGCAGCTGAAGCGCATCGAATCAATCGCAGTGAGCGCCGACGGCAGGTCCGTCTACACCGCCGGCAAGGGCCTGCGGCTCGGCCTCTTCCGGCGCGACCGGACCAATGGTGAACTCACCCCGATGGGCTGCATCGGCGCGCCGGAGCAGAGCCCCCGCCACCTCTGCGCGCAGAGCGCAAACGGGCTCCAGGAGATCGAGTCGGTCGTGATCAGCGCCGACGGAAGATCCGTATACACCGCCGGTTCCCTCGCAATCACCCGCTTCAAGCGCAGCCGGATCTCGGGCGCTCTGACGCCGCGCGGCTGCATCTCCGACCCGGCCTCCCCGTTCCCCCCCGGCTGCCCCCAGTCCGCGAAGGGGATCCGCCGCGCCGCTTCGCTTGCCTTGAGCGCCGACGGCAAATCGCTCTACTCAGGCGGGCCCTTCGGGATTGCCCGCCTCGGGCGCAACACGACTTCAGGAGCGCTTGAGGCTCAGGGTTGCATCGCCGACCCCGCCCAGAATCCCGACCACTGCAGCCAAGCCGTGGACGCGGTCCTCGACGTCGAGTCGATCGCGCTTAGCGCAAACGGAAGGTCGCTCTACGCCGCCTCGCCCGAGAGCAGCGCGATCGTTCGCTTCGAGCGCCGGCCCTGAGGGCCGGCTCGCTGGCGACTTCTCGACCGGGACTCGTCTTCGTCACGACGCCCCGGCGGTCCTACGCACACCACAGGGTGACCCAACGTCACCCCTAGGGGGCCTACCCGGGGACGGTGCGGCGACCGACCATGGCGATGCCACCCACCACGACTTGAAGGAGACCCAGATAATGCGACACACCAGGACTCTCACAACCGCGATCATCTCCGTTCTCGGGGTCATCGCCTTGCTTGGGGCGGGTCCCGCCTCCGCCGCTTCCCACGGCAAGGCCGGCCACCACAGAAAGCAGCGCCATCGGCCTGCCCCGATCACCAGGACCCACATCGCGCCCCCGGGCACCCCGAACGACGCCCTGCCCCCGGGCACACCGACCGCTGACCCAGGGTCCTCGCCTGAGCCGAGCGGCAGCGCCAGGAGCGCCCCCTCGAGGGGAAGCCTGCTGCCGCTACCGGTAGACGTCGGGGGCACGGCGATAGCCATGCAGACCGGGACCTGGGCACAGGGCGACGACGACGACAGCTGTCAGGTCGACGTCAACAATGCCAACTCATGGCAACAGCAAGGCGACGAACTGGCAGGGGCGGGCGACAAAGCCGGCGCCCAGAAGGCCTACGACAACGCCTCCTCAATCGCAGGTGAGGCAAACCGCCAGGGCTGCACCATCTTCCTGATGGAGGACTGAGTCTGGATCTTGCCGACAGACGCCCCGGCAGCGATGCCGGGGCGTCCAGTCGCTGGGAGGGTCCGTTGCCCGCCTGGAAACCTCCATTGGGGCTCTCAAGACTCCAGAGCTTCGGCTCCCGTCTCGCTCTGGTCTGAGCGGATCGCAAGCCGATCGCACAAGGATTGGGAGACCGCGCCTCGGCCGAGGACTATCGTCCCTCCGGCGATATCTGGGTCGTCTAAGTGAATCAACGGAAGCGCCGAGTCCGCCCCGATTCCGCCCTTCCGAGAAGGGCGAGAAAGGGTCGAAAGCGGTGACGGGCGTGGTGCTCCGGTGAATGCCGAAGCTGGCCATCAGCAGGGCGAGTCGGCCGGAAACCGCTCTGCAGAGCCCAGAGCCCGGCAGTCGCCGAATCGGTCTACGAAACCGATGGTCACAGGTTCGAATCCTGTCGGGCGCGCTTGTTGCATTGGCCGCAAATGGCTTCAGAATGGGAGATGGGTCCCACCTTGCGCCAAGCTTGACGGGACTCTCCAGGAGGCGGATTTCTGCCCCATGCGTGGCAGGATTATGCCCGGCTATCACCAGCGCCGTGCTCCAGAGCCATTTGCGGAGTCCTCTTCTCGGGGACTGTCGCCCAGCGGGCAATGAGCTCCGGCGGATGGTCGCGAGAGGCGAACGCATATTTGTGGCAAGCGACGAATCACCGTAATGTGATCGGTCAGGTCGAGCTTCGGGTTGGGTGTCCCTAGCGTTCGACAAGAAAGAAAGAGAGCAGACGATGCAGGCTGGCCCGAGGGGCGACAAATCGGTTTCTGAGGCCGGTCGCTACAAACGCCTCTGTGCCGAGCACTGCTGGGAGGTGCCCGCGAGCTACAACATCGCCAACGACGTCTGCGACAGTCACTCCGCCGACGATCTGGCGATGGTGCACGAGCACCACAGCGGGGCCGTTCGCGAGGTCCACTGGGGAGAACTGCAGGCCCTCGCTAATCAGGCTGCCAATCTCCTCGCCGCCTTCGGTGTTGAGCGGGGCGACCGGGTCGCGGTGGTGCTGCCGCCATCGCCCGAGGCCGCGGCGATCTTCTTTGCCACCTGGAAGCTCGGAGCGATTTTGCTCTCGATGTCGGTCCTATACGGTGACGAGGGGATCGCCCACCGGCTGAGCGACTCCGAACCGAAGTTGCTGTTCACCGATGCCGCCAATGCCCCACGCTTCGACGGCGCCCCAGTGCCGCACCTGCTCGTCGTCGACACCGCTGCGCTGGCGAGCGAAAGCGATGCCTTTAGGACGGTTGACACCTCTGCCGACGATCCCGCCCAGCTGTATTACACCTCCGGCACCACTGGGCTTGCCAAGGGGGTTGTGCACGCCCACCGCTACATCCTCGCCCACAACGAGTTCGTCCACTGCCATGACGTGCAGCCCGGCGAGCGCTTCCACGGTATGGGCGAGTGGGCTTGGGCCGCCGGGATCTGCCCGCTGCTGGGGCCCTGGCGGCTCGGCGCCGTGCAGCTCGTCTACCAGCGAGAGGGTGGCTTCGACCCCCACAAGCAGCTCGACTTCCTCTCCCGCCACGGCGCGTCGAACGTCTTCGCCACGCCGACCGCGATTCGCTCGATGATGTCGATCTCCGACGCGCGCGAGCGCTATCCCCAGAGCTTCCGGATCGTCTGCTCGGCGGGAGAGCCGCTCAACCCTGAGGCGATCCGCTGGTTCCGCGGCCAATACGACGTCACCGTGCTCGACTACTACGGGCTGACCGAGTCCTACCCGCTGTGCGGGAACTTCCCCTGGATGGAGGTCCGCGAAGGCTCGATGGGCAAACCGGTGCCCGGCTGGGAGGTCGCGATCCTCGACGAGGACGAGCAGCCGGTGGCGCAGGGCGAGCGCGGCGAGATCTGCCTGCGGGCGGGTTCCAACCCGCACTACCCGCTGGGCTACTGGCGACAGCCGGAGGCCGCCGAGGAGGTCTTCGGCGGCAAATGGTTCCACAGCCAGGACGCGGCGAGCATGGACGAGCACGGCTACGTCTGGTACGAGGGGCGCGCCGACGACGTGATCATCGCCGCCGGCTACCGGATCGGTCCCT
>DATAIY010000350.1:0-2616 GCA_036262475.1 Solirubrobacterales bacterium | reverse complement strand
CTCGGCGAAACTGCCGCAGACGCAACCGAGCTGCCTGACGAACAGCAGCACCGGTCTGATCGACTGCGGCAACTGGGGCGTCTCGGCGTCGTGGGCCGTCCCAACGACCGCCGTGTCGGGCCTCTACATGGCAGAGCTCGTGCGCAACGACACCGGCGGCAAAAGCCAGATCTTCTTCGTCGTGCGCAACGACTCGAGCCACTCGGAAATCCTCCTCAAGACCTCGGATTCGACCTGGCAGGCCTACAACGCCTACGGCGGCAACAGCCTTTACACCTGCACGGTCGCCTGCCCGAGCGGTAGCCCGGGGGGATACAAGGCCGCCTACGCCGTCTCCTACAACCGCCCCTTCGACGGCACCCTGACCACTGACAACGGATTCTCCGACCCCTTCTACGCCGAATACCAGCTGATGCGGTTTCTCGAAGCCAACGGATACAACATCAGCTACGTCTCCCAACACGATCTCGACGCCAACCCCGCGCTGCTGCAGAACCACAAGGCGATCATCTCGAGCGCCCACGACGAGTACTGGTCCGCGGCTGAGCGCCAGGCCGTCGAAGCGGCCCGCGAAGCAGGGGTGAACCTCGCCTTCTTCAGCGGCAACGAGATGTACTGGAAGACGCGCTGGGCGGCGAGCAGCGAAGAACCGAACAAGCCCTACCGCACCCTGATCACCTACAAGGACACCCACTTTCCGCAACCGGTGGACCCGAATTACCCGAAAGAAACCACCGGGACCTGGCGCGATCCCCGCTTCAGCCCGCCGGCCGACGCCGGGCGCCCCGAAAGCAGCGTCACCGGACAGTACTTCCTGATCAACTCCGGGTCCTCGGAAATCGAAGTCCCGGGCTCGATGGCCAAACTGCGGTTCTGGCGGAACACGGCGGTCTCGAAATTGACCCCGACGCAGACGCTGAAGCTGGACCCGGGAATGTCAACGCTGGGCTATGAGTGGGACGTCAGCCCCGACAACGGCTTCCGGCCGGCCGGCCGGATCCCGCTGTCCTCGACAACCGTCAAAAACATCGAAGTGTTCAAAGACTATGGGACGGAAGTCGAAGCCGGCGCGACCGCGACGCATAGCCTCTCGCTCTACCGGGCACCGAGCGGAGCGCTGGTCTTCGGCGCCGGCACGGTGCAGTGGTCCTGGGGGCTCGACGACACCGATGCCTGGCGGCAGGCCGGACCCAACGGCACCGGCCCGGACCCGACGATGCAGCAGGCGACGGTCAACCTCCTGGCGGATATGGGCGCCCAGCCGGGGACGCTGGAACCCGGCCTCGTCGCGACAGGCGCCTCGACCGATGCAACGCCGCCAAGCGCGACGGTCAGCTCGCCGGCGAACGGAGCCGGACTGGCTGATGGCGAAACGGTGACGATCTCCGGCACCGCGTCGGATGCGGGCGGGGGCGTCGTGGCCGCGGTCGAAGTCTCGACCGATGGGGGCGCCAGATGGCACCCGGCCAACGGGACCTCCAGCTGGACCTACCCGTGGGTCGTCCACGGCGCCCCGTCGACGTCGATCGAGGCCCGCGCCGTCGACGACTCAAGCAACATCGGGGCGCCGAGCGCAGGCAAAACGGTTTCCGTGTCCTGCCCCTGCACGATCTTCGGAAAAGCGAATCCGGTGGCGGCGGTCGACCCCGACACGAGCTCGGTCGAGCTCGGGGTCAAGTTCCAAAGCGACGTTGCCGGCACGATCAACGGCATCCGCTTCTACAAAGCCGCGGCCACCACCGGCACCCACGTAGGCAGCCTCTGGAACGCCACCGGCACCCTCCTCGCACAGGCGACTTTCACCAATGAGACGGCCTCGGGCTGGCAGCAGGTGACCTTTTCAAGTCCGGTCTCGATCCAGGCCCACACGACCTACGTCGCCGGCTACCTCGCCCCGAATGGGCACTACTCGACCACGGAGTTCGCGCTCAACCGCCCACCCGCGGTCGGGCCCAGCGTCCTCGACAGCCCCCCCCTGCACATCCTGCCCGACGCCGGGAACGGCAACGGGCTCTACCAATACACATCCACCAGCGTCTTCCCGACGAACACGTACCATTCTGAGAACTACTGGGTCGACGTGCTTTTCTCGCCCACCGCTCCGGAACAGCCGCCAGGCCAGGTAACCAACGTCAGCGCCACGGCGGGGCTCGGGCAGGCGACGGTCGAATGGACGGCGCCATCGGGCGGCGGGGCGCCGGCCAGCTACCGGATCACCCCCTACATCGGCGCCAGCGCCCAGACCCCGGTCACGGTCAGCGCCCCGGCGGGCTCGAAGACGATCACCGGGCTCACCGGCGGCACCACCTACACCTTCACGGTGACGGCGATCAACGCGGTCGGACCGGGCCCCGAATCGACCAAATCCAACGCGGTCACCCCGGCCTCGGCAACCGCGCCGGGCGCCCCGACCAACGTCAGCGCCAGCGCCCAGAGCGCCGGCGCCCAGCTGGAATGGACGGCGCCGGCGAGCAACGGCGGCAGCCCGATCACCGGCTACCGGATCACCCCCTATATAGGCGCCAGCGCCCAGACCCCGACGACGACCTCAACACCGGCCACCTCGGCCGCCGTCAGCGGCCTCACCAACGGCACCGCCTACACCTTCACGGTGAC
>DATAIY010000349.1:0-1857 GCA_036262475.1 Solirubrobacterales bacterium | reverse complement strand
ATCAACGAGTCGATCGATTGAGTGTTGCCGTCTTTGCCGACCACCGTCGGCCCGGCGAATGCGGCCGAGGCCGCGATCGCGGCGGTGGCTACAGCCAGGCCCACGATCAAAACTGGACGTTTACGCATTGACTCACTCCTCAGGTCGAATTGGCGGGGCGTCTCCCACTTCCCCTAACCGCTGCCACGGTCCAGAGTAGCGCGTTGATTTCCAGTTAAGTCCTCGCTCGGTCCGCACTTGGCAGGGAGTCGCTTGGATACGATTCCCGCGCCCGTTCCACCGGGTCGGAGGGGCCGGGGAACGAACAAGCGACGACCCGTGGCTGCCAAACCCCTAGGCGAGGAGAAAAGCTCGGCTCCGAGCCGGGGGATCACCCCAGCCCGGATCGCCGCCGTCGCCGCCCTCGCGGTCGCGGTGATCGGGCTCGCGATCGTCCTCTTCAGCGGCGGTGGCGGCTATCAGTACACGCTTGTTTTCCAAAACGCCTCCCAGCTGGTCCCCGACAACCAGGTCCTGATCGGCGGCTCGCCGGTCGGCTCGGTCGAAAGCATCGAACTGAGCAACGACAACCTCGCCGAGATCCACGTCGAAGTCAGCCAGCAGCTGCATGAAGGGACGACGGCGACGATCCGCGCCACCTCGCTCTCCGGCATCGCCAACCACTACGTCTCGATCAGCCCCGGGCCGAACAGCAACCCGCCGCTCGACGAAGGGGCCGAACTCGGCCTCTCCTCGACCACGACCCCGGTCGACATCGACCAGCTCTTCAACACCTTCCCGCCGTCGGTGAGGAAGGGGCTGAGCGACTTCATCAAGGGCAACGCGACGATCTACTCCGGCCAGGGCAAGGCGGCCAACGACGCCTACAAGTACTTGGGTCCCGCCCTCAACCGTGCCGGCGCCCTCGCCGGCGAACTGAATGCCGACCAGCGCCTCTTCGAACGTTTCATCGTCAGCTCCAGCAAGCTCACGACGACGATTGCCGGCCGTGGAGAAGAGCTCTCGAGCGCGATCACCAACGCCAACACCGCGTTCAGTGCGATCGCCAGCCAGAACGTCGCCCTCGACCAGACCCTGCGGCGACTGCCGCCGGTGCTGCGGCAGTCGAACACGACCTTCGTCAACCTCCGCGCCGCCCTCGACGACCTCGAACCGCTGGTCGAAACGGCGAAGCCGGCGACCAAGAACCTGGCCCCGTTCCTGGCCGAACTGCGCCCGGTCGTCCAGAAACTAATCCCTTTCTCGCGCAACCTCCGCCTCGCGGTCAGCAGGCCCGGAAAGGCGAACGACGCCGGTGAATTGCTGGCGGCACTGCCCGCCGTGCAGGAACTGGCCTCGAACGCCTTCCCGCATTCCGAAGACGCGATCGCGGCGTTCCAGCCAAACCTCAACTTCGCCCGCGCCTACACGCCGGACATCTTCAACGCGCTCGGCAAGGTCGGCCAGGTCGCCGGCTACTACGACGGCAACGGCCACTACGTCCGCGCGTCTCCCTCGGCACTGAACCTCTTCTCTTACGCGGGCGGCACGCTGAACCCGATCTCAAAGAGCCAGCAGTTCGAAGCGTTCGGCTCCTCGGCCCCGGTTCACCGCCGCTGCCCCGGCGCCGCGACCCAGAACGCCGCAGACGGCTCCAACCCCTTCGTCAATCCGCCCGCCGCCGGCAGCAGCGTCAACTCTTCGGAATGCAACCCGGCCGACGCGCCTCCCGGACCATGACCCGGCGGCTGATACTTGCCGGAGCATTGGTGGCGGCCGTAGTGGTGATCGTTCTTCTGGTCTCCAGTGGCGGCTCGGGCAGCGGCTACGTCGTCCGCGCGATCTTCGACAACGGCGGCTTCATGGTCAACGGCGAGC
>DATAIY010000348.1:0-13526 GCA_036262475.1 Solirubrobacterales bacterium | reverse complement strand
CCCGAAGAAGTCGCTCCGGAAACCGGCGGCGCCGGCGGCGCCGGCGAAGAAGTGGCGCCGGAAGGCGGCGAAACCGGCGGTAGCTCCGGCGGCGTCGGCCCCGGCTGACCGGGGCCTGTAAACCGGCGCAGCTCGGAGTCCTCGGTCGCCGAGCTGCTTGGTTTTCGGCCCCGGCTACGCGGCGGAGGACTCCGACCAGGCGCCGTAGAGGCGCGCGTAGGGACCGCGCGCCGCGATCAACTCCTCGTGGGTGCCCTGCTCGGCGATCCGCCCGCCTTCGAGCACGACGATCTTGCCGGCGCGACGGATGGTCGAGAGGCGGTGGGCGATGACGATCGCGGTGCGGCCCTGGAGCAGGCGCTCCAGCCCTTTCTCGATCGTCTTCTCGGTTCGCACGTCGACGTTCGAGGTCGCCTCGTCGAGGATCAGGATGCGGGGCTCGGCCAGTAGGGCGCGGGCGAAGGCAACGAGCTGGCGCTGCCCCGACGAGAGCTGGACGCCGCGCTCGCCGACCTGGGTCTCGATCCCCTCCGGCAGCGCGGCGACGAACTCGGTGGCGCCTACTGTGGCAACCGCGGATTCGATCTCCTCCAGGCTCGCCTCGGGTCGGCCGAAGGCGACGTTCTCACGGACGCTGCCGGAGAACAGGAAGCCCTCCTGGGGGACGATTCCGAGCTGGCGGCGCAGCGCCAGCTGCCGTACGCCACGCAGGTCGTGACCGTCGACCAGGACCGTCCCCTTCTGCGGGTCATAGAAGCGGGCGACCAGCTTCGCGAAGGTCGACTTGCCGGCCCCGGTGGCGCCGACCAGGGCCAGCGTCTGCCCGGGCGGGACGTGAAGGTCGACGTCCCGCAACGCCCAGGAGTCATCGGTGGGCTTGGCGTCGTCGCTGTAGGAGAACCAGACGCCGTCGAGCTCGATCTCGCCCTTCAGGGTCCCGGGGTCGATCGCGTCGGGGGCGTCGATCATGTCGGACGGGGTGTCGAGCAGGTCGAAGATCTTGTCGAGCGCGGCCATCCCCTGCTGGTAGGTCGTGTACAGCTGCGAGAGTTCCTGGATCGGTTCGAAGAAGGTCGAGAGGTAGCCGACGAAGGAGACGATGACGCCGATCTGGATCGCGCCTTCGATCGCCTGATTGCCGCCGTAGAGCAGGATCACGCCGGTGCCGATCGCCGCCAGCAGTTCGACCGCGGGGAAGTAGGAGGCGTTGAGGTACACCGTCTTCATGTTCACGGCGCGGTTCTGCTCGTTGAGGTCCGTCATCACCGCCTCGTGCCGGGGCTCCTGGCCGAAGCTGCGGACGACGCGGACCCCGCTCAGGGTCTCCTGCAGGTAGGCGGTGACGGCGGCGATCCGCTCCCTGGTCGCCCGGTAGGTGCCGGCGGAGACGATCCGGAAGACGACGCTGGCGACAGCGAGCAACGGCAGCGTGATGAAGGTCACCAGCGCCAGCTGGGCGTCGAGGACGAGCAGGATGACGATCACCCCGACCAGGGTCAGCGTGCTCGAAAACATCGTCACCACGCCGCTGGTGACCAGCTGGTTGAGCGCCTCCACGTCGTTGGTCATCCGCGAGATCAGGACCCCGGGGCTGCGGCGGGTGAAGAAGCCGATCGACATCGACTGGATGTGGGCGAAGAGGCGCTCGCGCAGGTCCTGGAGAGCGCGGGTGCCGACCCAGCCGACCAGGTAGGTCTCGGCGTAGGTGCCGACGGCGTAGAGCAGCGCGGCGACGACGAAGGCGGCGACGGTGAGGTCGAGGGCGCTGAGGTTGCCGGTCACGATCCCGGCGTCGATCGCCCGGCCGGCCAGGTAGGGAGGCGCGAGACCGGCGCCGGTCTCGATCAGCAGCGCCACGAACATCAGCGCCATGCGGCCGCGGTAGGGACGCAGCAGCCCGATCATCCAACGCACCTTGCGCCCCCGCTGATCCTGCCCGCGGACCAGGCGCCATAGCGCTCCGAAGAGTAGGAAGACGTTGCGCAGCTTGTTGGTACCGGGCTCGCGATCTCTCATAGCCGCGCCATCTCCTCGCGGCTCTCGAGGTCGCGCTGCAGGAAGACCGAGTCGGCGAGCCCGTGCTCGGCGATCTCGCGATAGAAGCCGCAGCCGGCGAGCAGCTCCTCGTGGCTGCCGCGGTCGACGATCCGGCCGCCGTCCATCACCACGACCTCGTCGGCCAGCGAGACGGTCGAGAGCCGGTGGGCGATGATGAAGGTGGTCCGTCCCGCCATCACCTCCTGCAGGCCGGACTTGATCGCCCCCTCGGTCGTCGCGTCAACCGAGGAGGTGGCGTCGTCGAGGATCAGGATCCGCGGGTCGGCGAGCAGGGCGCGGGCGATCGCGACCCGCTGGCGCTGGCCGCCGGAGAGGGTCAGGCCGCGCTCTCCGACTCGGGTCTCGTAGCCGTCGGGCAGCTCGCGGATGAAGCCGTCGGCCTGGGCGCGACGGGCCGCCGCTTCGATCTCCTCCTGACTCGCGTCCTGCCGGGCGTAGGCGATGTTCTCGGCGACGCTGGCGGTGAAGAGGAAGCTGTCGTCGGCGACGAAGGCGACCTCCGTGCGCAGCGAGCCGACGTCGATCTCGCGGATGTCGGCGCCGTCGACCAGCACCGTCCCCTCACTGGGGTCATACAGCCGCGCGATCAGCCCGACCATGCTCGTCTTTCCCGCGCCCGAGGGGCCGACCAGCGCCACGATCTTGCCGGCCTCGACGTGGAGGTCGAGGTCGGTCAGGGCGGGGGCCGAGCCGTCGTAGCGCAGCGTCACCCCGCGCAGCTCGACCTCGCCGCCGCCGGCCGGTAGCGCCGGGGCGTCGGGCGGGCTCTGGATCGCCGGTTCGCGGTCGATGATCTCGAACATCCGGTTGCCGGAGGCGACCGCCCGTTGCGCCATTCCCATCGCCACCCCGAGCATCCGCATCGGCCCGGCGAGCATCACCATGTAGGTGTAGAAGGCGGTGAAATCACCGAGGCTGAGGGTGTTGTTGATCACCTCGCGGCCGCCGATCAGCAGAACCAGCGCGATGCCGATCTGGGGCAGCAACCCGATCAGCGGCGAGAAGAACGCCTGCAGCCTGGTCGAGTAGATGCTCTGGTCGAATACCCGGGCGACGGCGCGCTGGAAGCGGTGGAGCTGGTGTTCCTCGCGGGCGAAGGCCTTGACGATGCGGATCCCGGAGACGTTCTCCTCGGCCTCGGCGGTCAGCTCGGCGATCCGCTGCTGGACCTCCTGCAGCGCCGGGCGGGAGATCCGGTTGTAGCGAGAGGCGGTGTAGACGACGAAGGGCGCCGGGATCAGCGCGATCAGCGCCAGCAGCGGGTTGATCGCGATCATCACCACGCTCGCGAGGACGATCGTCAGCAGATTCTGAGTGATGAAGATGAGGCCGTAACCGAGGAAGAAGCGGATCGCCGAGAGGTCGACGGTCGCCCGGGACATCAGCTGGCCGGTCTGCTGGCTGTCGAAGAAGCCGAGGTCGAGCTTCTGCAGGTGGGCGTAGAAGAGCTGGCGCAGGTCGAATTCCACCGCGAGGGAGACCTTGCCGGCGACGAGGCGCCTGACCACCGTCAGTCCCAACCGCAGGATGCTGGCGCCGACGATCGCCAGGGCAAGCGGGAGCAGGTCGGGCTGGTTGCCGGCGCGGATCGCGTTCACGGCCCGCCCGACCAGCCAGGGGATCAACACCGTCATCGCCATCGCCGCCCAGGCGAAGACCAGCGAGCCCCAGAGCTGGGCCCTGTAGGGACGCAGGAATCCCATCAGTCGGCGGTAGGTACGCATCCAACCGACTATACAAAGTGAAGTATTGGACCCTAGCCGGTTGGCGGCCGGGTCGGGCAGAAGTTATCAGCGGAGGCTGGCGGCCGCCTTGGCGCTCGGCACCTTGCCCTTGGCGCATGGTTTCGGGCCGTGGCCGGGCCGGGGCAGGATCTGGAAGTTGGTGACTGCGTGGAAGGGGGTCGTCGCGCCGCTGTTCTGGGCGAGGTTGACGATCATCCGGTAGAAGCCGGGGGGCAGGCCGTGGTAGTAGATCGCGGGGCGGGTCCCGGGCGAGTAGCTGCCGGCGGTGCCGATCTCTTCGGCGAGCAGTCCGTTGGGCCCGGAGTACTGCGGATAGTCGAAGGAGGCGCCGACCAGGCGGCCTTTGCCGATCGGGCTGTTGATCGCGTGCAGCAGCTTGACCGGGTCGACGCAGTCGGGGACCCGGTTGAGGCTGAAGCGGAGGTGGCCCTCGCCGAGCTCGGGCTCGCTGCCGAACTGGCGCGGGGCGAGCCGGAAGTTTTCGACCCCCACCTTGACCACGACCGCGTGGCTGGTCTGGCGGGCGCCGTTGCGGGGGGAGATGATCGAGACGGTCGGTTCGCCGGGGACCGCAGCCGCCGCGGCCGTGGCGGGTTGTGATTCCTCGGTACCGCCGAAGGCCAGGGCGAGGGCCACGGCGATCGCGGTGACCGCGAGCGCTGCCATCGTTGATTTCCTTCGCCACATCGGAACGGGAACATTACGCGCAACTTTCAGATCCCAATCTCCCAGTTCGCGATCGCGATCCTCGTCGGGGTTCTCGGACTCGCCGTTTCGGCCCCCCTCGCTTCGGCCGGGGGCTTCGCCGGCCGCGTCGACCCGTTCACCGGTACCCGTCCGGGGCCAGGAACCTTCGGCGGCGGGCACAACTTCCCCGGCGCGGCCGTCCCGTTCGGAATGGTCCAGTGGAGCCCGGATACGACACCCGCGGACAAGCACGGCGGCGGCTACGACTACCGCGACGAGCACCTGAGGGGCTTCAGCCTCACGCATCTCAGCGGCGCCGGCTGCTCGCTCTACGGCGATTTCCCCTTCCTCCCGACCACCGAGCCGATCGAAAGTTCGCCGGCGGCGCCGGGCTCCCGCCTGGACGGCGTATTCCAGCCCGGTTTCTCGCACGCCGACGAGGCGGCCCGCCCCGGTTTCTACTCGGTCCGCCTCAATCCGGTCCACGGCGCCGGCATCGACGCCGAGCTCACCGCCACGACCCGAACCGGCCTAGCCCGCTTCACCTTTCCGCCGAGCTCCCACTCGAGTGTCCTGGTCGACGCGGGAGGCAGTGCCCAGCCCGACGACTTCGCCGAAGTCCAGCTCGATCCCGGCGCCCGGGAAATCTCCGGCACCGCCTCCAGCGGTCTCTTCTGCGGCCAGCGGCCCCGCTACAGGGTCCACTTCGCCGCCGTATTCAACCGCCGCTTCGATGGCTACGGCAGCTGGGAAGGCACCCGGCTGAAGCCCGGTTCGACCTCGGCGAGCGCCACCCAGGTGCCCGCCGCGAACCCGCCCGCGACCGCCGCGGCGGGCGCCTACGCCAGCTTCGACACCGGCAGGAACCGAGTGGTGCTGGCGCGCGTCGGCGTCTCCTTCGTCAGCGTCGAAGACGCCCGCGCCAACCTCGCGGCCGAAGACCCCGGGCTCGCCTTCGGGACGGTTGCGGACAAAGCACAGCAAAGCTGGAACGCCTCGCTCGGGCGGATCCGGGTCAGTGGCGGCTCGGCCCGCCATCTCGACACCTTCTACACGGCGCTCTACCGCGCGTTCCTGGCGCCGCGAACCTTCAGCGACGTCAACGGCTCCTATCGCGGCATGGACGGGCAGATCCACAATGCGGGCAAGCACGTCCAGTACGCCGACTTTTCCGGCTGGGACATCTACCGGACGGAGGTCCAGCTGCTCTCGATCCTCGCTCCGAAGCGGGTCAGCGACATGATGCGCTCGCTGCTGGCCGACTCGCGCCAGAGCGGCTGTCTGCCGCGATGGCCCTATGCCAACGGCCAGAGCATGACGATGGTGGGCGACTCCGCGGACCCGATCCTCGCCTCCGCCGCGGCCTTCGGGGCCAACGGCTTCAATAAGCGGGTGGCGCTGGAAGCGATGGTCAAAGGAGCCACCGAACCGTGCGACAGCGCCAACGGCGAATACGTCGAGCGCCAGGGCCTCGCCTCCTACCTCGCCCTCGGCTACGTGCCCTTCGACCTCGACACCAACATCCGCAACGCCAACTCGATCTTCGGCAGCCCCGAGGCGGTCTGGGGTTCGGCGGCAACCTCGCTCGAGTACTACGTGGACGACTTCGCGATCGCCCAGTTCGCCGCTCGCTCGCTTCGCGACCGTTCCACCTACGGTGCCTTCATGCGCCGATCAGGTGACTGGCGCCGCCTTTTCGACCCGGCGAGCGGGATGATCGAGCCGCGCTTCGCCAGCGGCGCCTTCCCGGATCCCTACGACAATCTCAACGGCGGTGGATTCGTCGAGGGCGATTCCGCCCAGTACACCTGGATGGTGCCCCAGGACCCCGCCGGGCTCTTCAGCCGGATGGGTGGGCGGGAGAAGGCGGCGGCGCGGCTGGGGCAATTCCTGCGGGATCTCAACGGCGGGCCGGGGGGCACCCACACCGACCATGCGCTGCTCGGCAACGAGCCGACCCTGCAGACGCCCTGGCTGTATGACTGGATGGGCAGTCCCTACCGCACCCAGGAGGCGGTGCGCCGCGCACTCACCCTCTTCAGCCCGGCCCCCGATGGCTACCCCGGGAACGACGACCTCGGGACGCTGTCGGCCTGGTACGTGTTCGCCGCCCTGGGGCTCTACCCCGAGGTTCCCGGCGTCGGCGTGCTGGCGATCTCCAGCCCGCTCTTCGGGCGGACCGAGATCCGCCTTCCGCACCGCCGGCGCGCTCTTCTCACGGTGACCGGCCACGGTCCCTACATCCGCTCCCTCAGCCTCGATGGCCGCACTTACCGGCGCCCCTGGATCAGCTACTGCGAACTTGCCGCCGGCGCCGACCTCGAATACAGCTTGGCCCCGCATCCCGACCGCCGCTGGGGTGCGGCGGCCGCCGTCTCGGCGCCCTCATACGGTCCGCAGCGCCGCATGCCGAAGAACGCCTGCTCGCCCTGAGCGCGCAGTCTGCGCCTTTATCCCCGGCTTAGTCGTTCTTAACGTTCGGCTCAGACCCCGGGTCAATCTTTAAGCGGTGAGCACGCAGGTCGCCCCAACCGGCCTCGCCGAGGTCGGTCATGAATGGAAGGCGGCGCTCGCGCATCGTTCGGCCCCGCATCGCTCGGCTGCGCTCTGGGCGCTCGCCGGCCTGACCGCCGCCGGGGTCGCCGTCCGCTTCTCCACCCTCGGCCTGCAGAGCTACCACCACGACGAGGTGATCACGGCGATGCGGGTCATCCCCGGCAGCTTCGACCACATGCTGCGCGAGGTGAAGAGGAGCGAGTCCAATCCGCCGCTGTACTACGTGCTCGCCTGGGGTTGGGCAAAAGTGTTCGGGACCGGAGAAGTCGGCCTGCGCTCCCTCTCGGCCCTGTTCGGGGCGGCGACGGTGCCGGTCGGCTACCTGATCGGACGGCAGCTCGCCACTCGGCGGGTCGGCCTGATCCTGGCGGCCCTGCTGGCGTTCAACCCGATGCTGATCTGGTACTCACAGGAGGCGCGGTCCTACGCGCTGCTGGTCTTCTTCGCAGCGCTCTCGTTGTACTTCTTCGTCAAGGTCCTCGATACTCGCCGCGGACGCGATCTGGCGTTCTGGGCCGTCGCTTCGGCCCTGGCTCTGTGCAGCCACTACTTCGCCTTCTTCGCGGTAGGAGTCGAGGCCGCCTGGCTGCTGGTGGCGCTGCGCTCCAGCTGGCGCCTCGTCCTGCCCGCAATCGGTGCGGTTCTCGCGACCGGTCTCGCCCTGCTGCCCCTGGTCGCCGCTCAGGTCAATCCGAACCACATCGGCTGGATCGAACAGAGCCCGCTGTCTCACCGGCTTTTCGAGACCGGGGTCAGCTTCCTGATCGGCGAAACGGGCTGGGTCGTCGCCGAGCCGCCGCGGGACCGCTACGCGCTGGTGCCGGTCGTGGTGTTCGCCGCCGGGCTGCTGCTGGTGCTGGTGCGCGGCAGCTACCGCGAGCGGCGCGGCGCGTCGGTCGGGGCGGTGATCGGCCTCGGGGTGATCGGCCTCTCCTCACTCGCGGCCCTGGTCGGCAAGGACTATGTGGTCGAGCGCAACCTGTTGCCGGCTTTGATCCCCCTCGCGGTGGCGGGGGCGATCGGCTTCGGAACGAGTGGCGCCCGCCGGGTGGGCCTGTTGCTGGCGCTGTCCCTCTGTACCTACTGGCTGGCATTCGACGTCTATGTCACTCAAACTCCGAACCTGCAGCGGCCCGACTATCGCACCCTCAGCCAGGAACTGGGACGGCCGAGCGGCAGGCGGGCGATCGTCACCTGGAGGCTCGCCGCCGATCCGGTGCAGTGGTACCTGAGGGACCACGCGGTGCGAATGTTCGGTGGAGTCGAACGCGTGAGTGAAGTGGATGTAGTCAGCAAGCCCCTCGCAACCGCGGCGCCCGCTAACCTTCCGGCCTCCTTTCACGCCGTGCAGCGGCTGCGACTCGACCGGCTGACCCTGACCCACTACCGATCGAGATACCCAATGCCCATCTGGTTCCACACTCTCCGTGATCTGCCAACCGGTTTCGGTAAGGACGCTGTCGTCCTCGACGGGCCCCGCCCCAAACCCGCGGCGGCGCGTAGCGCGCCGCGCGCGGCGGTGGCGCCGCGCGTCGCCATCAGTCCGAGGGTGGTGGCGCGATGAGCGGCGCATCCGAGCTCGCCTACCGGATCGGCGACGCGGCGCGCCAGTCCGCCACCTGGGTGCAGTTGCTCAAGTTCGGCCTGGTCGGCGGATCCGGCTACCTGATCAACCTCGGCGTGTTCGCCCTGCTGGCCGGAAATCTCGGGATGCATCATCTGATCGCCGCGATTGGCGCCTTCTGCGTCGCGGTGACGAACAACTTCCTCTGGAACCGTTACTGGACCTTCGGTCCCGGCGACGGGCTGGCGCGGTTCCAGGCTGTCCGCTTCTTCGTCGTCAGCCTCGCCTCGCTGGGCCTCAACCTCGCTCTGCTTGAGGTGCTGATCTCCTCCGGCAGCGTCGGGGAACTGACGGCGCAGGCGATCGCCGTCGCGGTGGCGATGCCCTTCAACTTCCTCGGCAACAAGCTCTGGACCTTCGCCTAGCTCCCGTCACGCCTTGGTGGAAGCACCACTAAGTTAGCCTTGAGCGTGAGATGAGCAAGCAGAAGCCGAGCTATGACGCGGGGCGGATTGAGCCCGCCCGGCAGGGCGCCTGGGTCGAGCGTGGCGACTTCGAGGCGCCGCAGCCGGCGGCCGGGCAGGCGCGGGTCTACGTCAAGCCTTCGAGTCCGTTCACCTCGGGCAACCTGCACATGGGCCACGTCCGCGACTACGCGATCGGCGACGCCTACGCCCGTTTCCGCCGCGCCCGCGGTGATGCCGTCCTCTTTGGCTTCGGCTTCGATGCCTTCGGCCTGCCGGCCGAGCTGGCGGCAATCGAGCGCCGGGAGCCGCCCGCGGATTGGGTGGCCCAGTGCGGCGAGCGGATGCTCGGCCAGATGCGGCGCCTGGGGTTCTCCTTCGACTACGACCGCGTCTTCTACAGCTCCGACGAGGGCCAGTACCGCTGGTCGCAGTGGCTGTTTCTGGCCCTGCTCGAGGCCGGCCTGATCTACCTCGACGACGCCACCGTCGACTGGTGCGACACCTGCCGCACGACCCTCGCCTCGATTCAGGTCGAGGACGGGCGCTGCTGGCGCTGTCACAACGAGGTGCGCCTGATCCGCCGCCCGACCTGGTTCCTGCGCATCACTCCCTACCTCGAGGAGAACGACGCCAACATCGACAAGCTGGAGCACTGGGATGACTTCTCGCTGGCGACCCAGCGCTACATCCTCGGCCGCAGCGACGGGATGGAGCTCGAGGTGAAGGGCTCCGACGGCCGCGCCCTGACCGTCTTCAGCCCGCACCGCGAGGCGCTCGCGCAGGCGCGGTTCGTGCTGCTCTCGACGCGCCACCCCGAGGTCGACGCCTGGGCAACGGGCTCCGGAGCGCACGATGAGCTGGAGCGGATGCGCTCGGGCGGCTGGGAGCGCAGCGCCCGCGACGCCGCCTCGGTCCCGATCGTCGACACCGAGGCGTCCGTCAGCGGGCCCGGCGGGGTGGAGCTGCCGGTCTTCGTCTCGCCGATCGTCGATGCCCGCTTCGGCCCCACCGCCGCCTTCGGCATCCCCGCCGTCGACGAGGCTGACGCGGACATCGCCCGCCGGATCGAGCGCGTCGCCGGCTGGGAGGACGAGGCGGAGGTAGCCGAGGAGGAGCTTCCCGCACCGGTACAGGGAGCCCGCGAGGCGAAGCGCTACCGCGCCAACGACTTCTCGATCTCACGCCAGCGCTCCTGGGGGACGCCGATCCCGATCGTCCACTGTGAGATCTGCGGGCCGGTTCCGGTGCCCGAGCAGGACCTGCCGGTGGTGCTGCCGCGGGACATCGCCCCGACCGGGGAGGGCAATCCCCTGGCCGAGCGGCCGGACTTCGTCGACGTCGCCTGCCCCAAGTGCGGTGCCCCGGCCAAGCGCGAGACCGACACCCTCGACTGCCACTTCGACGCGCTCTGGCTCTGGGTTCCGGCGGCGGTTCCTCCCGAGGCCCGCGAGCGGCAGATGTTCGACCACCCCGACCTGCGGGATTGGCTGCCCGCCGAGCGCCTGGTCGCCGGCGGCGACAGCGGCGGCTTCGTCTTCGACCAGCGAATCGTGACCAAGGCCCTGCGCGACCGCGGGACCTTCGACTTCATCGAGAACGGCGAGCCGTTCGCCGGCTGCCTCTTCCACGAGATGGTGATCGCCGAGGGTCGGAAGATGAGCAAGCACCTCGGCAACGTCGTCAACCCCGACGAGCTCGTCGACCAGTACGGCGCCGACACGGTGAGGCTGGCGGTTCTCTATGCTGCCGGCCCGGCGAAGACCCTGAACTGGAGCGACGGAGCCCTGCGCTTCGCCAACCGCTTCCTGCGCAACCTCTGGACCTACTCTCAGGACCGGTTCGCGGCGCTCGAGGATGCCCCGCACGACGAGGCGGCCGCCTTCGATACCGAGTTCATACGCGACCGGCTGCGCAAGTGGTGCGACAACGGCCTGGAGCGGATCACCGCCGACGTCGAGGAGCTGCAGATGCACAAGGCGATTCGCAACATCACCCGGCTGTTCGAGCGGATCCAGGACTTCGAGAAGCGCGTCGTGAAGCGCCGTGGCCAGCTCGATCGGTCAGATGCGGAGGCCCAGATCGCCGCCCTCGTCCTGCTCGCGCAGGCCCTCGCTCCCTTCGCGCCGCACGCCGCCGAGGAGCTGCTGATCGCCTCCGGTCGGGAGGACGGGACCGATCTGGTCGGCCCCTGGCCCGATGTGGCGGCGATACCGGTTCCCGCGGGCAGCGCCGCCGCAACTCCCTGACCAACGGATGTATGGAATAGTCCGCTCCATTGGGGCAGGCGGACTTGATTGCTGCATCAAATCATCTGATGAATGTCCGGCCGGGCGATCAATCCGGTGAAGGGGGCGGGGCACTCAGGACAGGGAAATCGCCTTCGGGTGGCAAAGCAGGACCAGTCCCGAGCCAGGGTCTCAATCGTCATTGACGGATCCTCGACGCGTCGGCGCAGCCGGCGTCGCCCCGCCTCAGTTCATCGACTTCTCAGCTGGGGCGGGGCGCTTGCTTGACGTCGAAATGGCGCTGCTGGGGCAGCCACGAAATGCCGGCGCAGAGCTCGGCGGGGGTCGTCTCCAGGGCGCCGGCGAGCTTGAGCATGGTCGCCAGACGCGGCTCGCGGCCCGCCCGCTCCAGTAGCGAGATCTCGGTCCGGTGCAGATCGCAGCGCTCGCCCAACTCTTCCTGGGAAATCCCGACCTTGACGCGGGCCCTGCGAAGGTTGACGGCGAAGCGCTCCTGGGGGCTCACGGCGGGGATTCTTTGGGGCTGACGACAAGAACTCTACAGACAGTAGGCTTCCTCGACGTGGCGCGAGCCGCCGCTTCCGCTACCTTCCAGTTTGCGTTCTATCGGCGATCTTCGATTTTTTACGCAGAGAACGTTGAGCGCCGACAGCCTATGTGTTATACCCGTGCGAACAATGGAAGAGCGCCGAAAG
Organism: Solirubrobacterales bacterium; assembly: GCA_036262475.1. Lineage (GTDB taxonomy): Bacteria > Actinomycetota > Thermoleophilia > Solirubrobacterales > 70-9 > VAYN01. Next base: position 1,508 of record DATAIY010000348.1, on the reverse strand, counting down.
TGACTTTGGCCCAAGTGGCCGGGGTCGCGGCGGCAAAGGAGGAGTCATGAGCGACGCGGTCGATCCGCATCTGGGAGGGCCCGCCGGGCCACGAACCAGCTCCTGCGCCACCGAACTTGTCTGCCGCGACTGCGGTTACCGCACGCCGCTGCTCGACACCGCCTTCAAGTGCCCCGCCTGTGGCGAGGGCCTCGACATCGACTACGACTACGAGCGGGCGAAGTCGCTGATCGCCGAGCGCCGCCTCGACCAGCGCCCCGCCAACATCTGGCGCTTCGAGGAGCTGCTGCCGATCACATCGCGGAGCGCGCAGGCCAGGGTCGGTCAGTTCGCCGGCAAAACGCCGCTGATCCGCGCCGACCGGCTCGGCGCCGAGTTGGGCCTGCGGAACCTCTACCTGAAGGACGACTCGACCAACCGGCCGACCCTCTCCTACAAGGACCGGGTCGTCAGCATGGCGATCGCCCGGCTGCTCGAGCTGGGCAAGGACGAGGTCGGCTGCGTCTCGACCGGCAACGTCGGTACCGCGGTGGCGGCGCTCGCCGCCAAGGCCGGCGCCACCGCCTACATCTTCTATCCGGGCAACATGGAGAAGGGCAAGGCGAAGGCCTGTCGGGCGCTGGGCGCCCAGGTCTGCCAGCTCGACGGCAACTACGACCAGGCCAACCGTGCCTGTCGTGAGCTCTCCCTGGCCAGCGGCATCGAGTTCGCCAACATCACCCTGCGCCCGTTCTACGCCGAGGGGGCGAAGACGATGGCCTTCGAGGTCGTCGAGGAGCTCGACTGGGTCTCCCCGGACCACTTCGTGATCCCGGCCGCGGGCGGGACGCTCTCCTCGCGCGTCCACAAGGGGCTCAATGAGCTGGAAACAGTTGGCCTGGCACAGACCGCGGCGACGAAGATCAACATCGGGCAGGCGAGCGGCTGCGGGCCGATCGCCAGCGCGATCCTCGACGGCGGCGAGATCCAGCCGCAGACCCCGACGACGGCGGCGCACTCGCTGGCGATCGGCGCCCCCGGCGACGGCGCGCTCGTCGTCGATGCTGTGCGCACCAGGGGCGGCTCCGCCGCCACTGCCTCGGACCCGGAGATCTTCGAGGCGATCGACCTGCTCGGCAAGACCGAGGGCATCCTCACCGAGCCGGCCGGCGGCACCACGATCGCCGCCACCGCGCGGCTCGCGGCCCAGGGCAAGATCGGCCCCGACGACACCGTCGTGGCCGTGATCAGCGGCAATGGGCTGAAGACGCTTCAGGAGCATCCCGACAAGCCCTGGCCGGAAATGGTCAGCTGCGATGTCGAGACGATGGGGGAGATGCTCAACGACTTCCGCCAGGCGGCCGCGGCCGCGCTGCACTGAGCGGAAGGGGGCGGGTGACCGGCGCGATCCCGGCGCGCTGCCGGTCGCTGCGCCCGTCGTTCGCGTGAGCGATCCACCGTTTGTCGAGGGCGTCTCCCACCGCACCGTGCGGGCGCGGGGAATCGACTTCCACGTCGCCGAAGCCGGC
>DATAIY010000347.1:0-2323 GCA_036262475.1 Solirubrobacterales bacterium | reverse complement strand
CACCGCTGCTGGAGCAGGCCGGCGGCCGGGTCGTCTTCTTCGGCGCGCCTGGGTCGGCGCTGCTGGGCGAGGACTCCTGGGACCTGGTCATCCTCGTCGAGTACCCCACCCACCAGGCCTTCCTGGAGATGATCGGCTCCGCCGAGTACCAGGCGATCGCGCATCTGCGCACCGAGGCGTTGGCCAAGGGCGAGCTTCACCCGATGGACCCGGCTGAGCAGACCTAGCCAGCCCGACCCCTACTTGAACTGGAAGCTGGTCAGATCCTGCTCTCGTGACCCGCCTCGCACAGCGTCCCGGGGACGCTGCCGTCGGAAAGTCGCCGGGGAACGAAGACGAAGGCTCCGACCTCGGCGCCGATCGTGATTGGGGGGCTGCCGTGCGGGGATCCCCTTCACGTCCGGCCTCACCCCCGGCAGGCGCCCGTTGGGGACCCGGTCGCAATCGCTGTCCTCGATGTCCATGACCATGCCCTCGGCGACGCCGAAGCTCTCACCGTCCGCGATCAATGTGTCGAAGATCTGGGAGGAGGGAGTGATCGAGGTGGTGTGCGCGACATCCATATCGAGGAACTCGCCCACCACCTGGACGGCGTTCCCGATGCTGGGATCTTCGGCCACTTCTCTGAGCTATAGCTCGGCGCCCGCATCGAGGCGACATCCGATCTCCTCGCTCTGCATAGTCGACATTTCGAGCATGCTTTGGCGTTGTCGAGCTGGTCCAGGAACTTGAGTGTCCGACGGGTTCGCGGACGTCCCGGCGTCAGCCGCCGGGATCCTTGGCTCGGCGTCTTTTGCGTTTCGCTTTGATCTCCCTGCTTTTCACCTTGGCGTCCTCATAGGAGGACTCGACCAGGGTCTTGCCGCCGGACCAGCCGAAGACCCAGGAGACGACGATGACGGCGAAGAGCACGTCCCAGGCGGAGATGATCAGCTGCTGGCCGATCGAGTAGGCGGTCGCGGTCGAGGCGTCGGTCGAGCCGGAGAGTGCTGCCGAGTTCATCGCCTGGGTGACGCCGACGCCGCCGGGAGTGGCGGAGACGCTGTTGGAGACAGAGTTGGAGGCGGTGACGGTGGCGACGTTGTGGAAGCTGACCGGGATCCCATAGGCGCCGAGGAAGACGGCGACGATCGCGAGCCGGGCGGCGTAGCTGCCGAGCTCCGGCAGGACCAGGTCGGTGAAGGTCTGGCGAGGCTTGCGGAGGATCGCGCCGCCGTTTGCCATCTCGGCTCGGAGCTTCGCCAGCCGTGGCCAGAAGATTCGCGCCAGCAAGGCCAGTAGGACCACCGCACCAACGAGGATCAGGACGACCAGGCCGGTGTGGTCTTCGAGGAAGCCGAGCTTGATCCCGAAGGAGCCGCGGACCGAGATGAAAAGGTAGAGGTAGAGGGCGATGTTGAACACCGAGAAGGGGATCTTCTGGACGACGAGCGCGGAGAAGACCATCGCGATCGTCGCCCCGGCGATTAGCGTCGCGAACATCAGCAGCATCACCCAGGTCCCGAGGTTCGCCGGCAAGAACCCGTTCAGCGCCACCGCCACCGCGTAGCAGGCGAGGATCAGCCGGTAGGAGACCCTGGCGTCGGGGAGGGCGGCACGGAGGATCCCGAACCAGGCCAGCGCCGCCAGCGAAGTCTGCGCCGTCTCCAGCGCCACGCCCGCGACGATCGCCCACGGCGGGACGTCGCCGACCTTGCGGAAGAGGTCGCGGATCCAGTCGCCGGCTGGGACGCCGAGCAGGTCGAGGACGAAGATCAGAAGGGCGACGCCGCCGATCCAGATGCCGATCCGCGCCAGGCGGTGAGCCACGGGCTGCGATCGCTTGACTCGGGCAGCCTCGGGGACGGCGTCCACGCCGCCAGACTAGCCAACGCCGGGGTGCCTCCGGCGTCGGTTACCGTGCAGCGATGAGGGTGCCTCGCCGGTGGCCGGTCACGATGCTCGCGCTGGTCGTGGCGGCTCTGTTCGCGGTCCCGGCGGCGGCGGCGCCGAGTCATCCCTCGGCGGCCCAGCGGCCCAAGCTCCACAGCTGCGGCCTCGGCCTGCCGCGGCCGTTCATGTGCGGCCACATCGAGGTGCCGATCCGCCGCGCCGATTCCTCTCTCGGCACCACCAAGATCGCCTTCGCGGTGCGCACCCGCTCGGACCGCGGGCAGCCGCCGCTGGGAACGATCATGGCGATGGACGGCGGCCCTGGATACGCCTCGACCGCGGCGCCCTTCGCGCGCTCGCTGGTTGCCGCCCTCTCGCCGCTGCGGCGGCGCCGGGACCTAGTCCGCTTCGATGAGCGCGCGAAGGGCGCCGCGGTCGAGGCGTATCCAGG
>DATAIY010000346.1:0-8734 GCA_036262475.1 Solirubrobacterales bacterium | reverse complement strand
CCTCGCAGAGGTCGGCGCCGATCTCGCCGATCTCGCGGTCCGAGAGCTCGCCGGCGTGGGCGAGCCGGGCCAGGGTCGAGCCCTCGACCAGCTCGCTGACGAGTAGGGCGTTGCCGTTCTCCTCGCCCATCTCATAGAGGGTGACGATGCCGGGGTGGTTGAGCCTGGCGGCGGCCTGGGCCTCGCGCAGAACCCGCCTGCCGGCCTCTCCCCGCTGCTCGATCGCCTTAACCGCGACCGGGCGCTCGAGGCGGCCGTCCCAGGCCTGGTAGACGACGCCGAAGCCACCGCTGCCGATGCGGCGCTCGATCAGGAAGCGGTTGAGAACGAGGGAACCGACCAAAGCTTCTTCAACTTCGGCGTCGCGGCCCTCGCTCCTGCCTGCGGGGCTGGGAAAAAGGCACCGTTTGCTGCAGCTCTTGACGCACCGACCCCGTCAGGCTTCATACTCTCCGGCCAGCCAACCAGCCTGGAGAGCGCTTCCTTGGAGGATTCAGCAGCCCGCGGGCCGCGGCGACGCGAGCGGCCCAAACGTCGACCCGAACGTCAGCAGATCATGCTGCGGCGCGGCCTCGCGCTCGGCGGCGGGCTGGTCGTCCTAATCCTGATCGTGCTCGGGGTGAAGGGCTGCCTCGACGCCCGCGCGCACCGCGCGCTCAGCGACTACGCGCGCAACGTCACCCAGATCGCCGAAGAGACCGAACAGACGAGCAAGGACTTCTTCGGCAAGTTGAACGATCCGGGGAACCTCTCGGTGACCGAGTTCGTCAACGCGGTCAACGCCGACAGCAGCGCGATGAACAACTACGCCTCGCGGGCCGACGGCCTCAGCGCTCCCGGTGCCATGGGAAGAGCGCAGTCCACGCTTGAGCTCGTCTACGAGCTGCGCAGCAGCGCGATGACCAAGATCGCGAACAAGATGAGCACCGCCCTCGGCGATGCCGGCTCGGCCAAGGCGACGACGGCGATCGCCAGCCAGATGCAGGACCTGCTCGCCAGCGACGTTCTCTACGAACAGGTCGTGCGCCCCGAAATCGACGGCGTCCTCGCCTCCAACGGCATCGACGGCTCGGACGTGCCGAAGAGCACCTACCTGCCCGAAGGCACCAAGTGGTTGGACGAAACCACGGTGGAATCTGCGCTCAGCAGCATCAGCGGCTCGACCGGGGCCGCCACCCCCGGGGTCCATGGGCTGGGCCTGGTCGGCGTCAGCCTGAACGGGACCGAACTGGTCGAAGGGACGGCGGCGGTGGTCAGCGGCGAAGAAACGCCGGAAGTCGAAGTCCAAGTCCAGAACCAGGGCGAATCAACCGAGAACGGGGTCTCCGTGTCGGTCTCCGTCAACGGCGGCAACACCCTGGAAGGAACCATCGAAACGATCGTGGTGGGAGAAATCGAATCGGTCTCGATCCCGCTCACCCCCGCCCCGACCGGTCAGGTGACGCTCGAAGTCAAAGTCGAAACGGTCCCTGGCGAGCAGGTCTCCACCAACAACGAAGCCAGCTACGCGGTCACGATCGAATAGGGCCGGCCGATGAGGATCGCCTACCTCGGCCCCGCCGGAACCTTCACCGAGGACGCGCTGGTCGAAGCCGGTCCCGCTGGCGGCTTCGAGCCGCTGCGGACGGCAACCATCCCCGATGCGATCCTCGCCGTGCAGGCGGGCGAGGCCGACCGCGCCCTGGTCCCGATCGAGAACTCGATCGAGGGCTCGATCCGCCCCACGCTCGACACCCTCGCCGTCGAGGCCGAGGCGGTGACGATCGTCGGCGAGCACGACTACGCGGTCCGCGCCCACCTGATTGCCCGTGAGGGCGTCGAGCTCGACGACGTCGAGGCCGTGCTCTCGCACCCACAGCCGCTGGCGCAGTGCGCTCGCTTCCTGCGCGAAAATTTCGCCGGGGTCGAACTCCGCAGCGTCAGCAGCACCGCGGCGGCGGTCCGCATGGTCTCCGAGTCGGTTCGCCCCTGGGCGGCGATCGGCGCCCGCACCGCGGCCGACCTCTACGACTGCACGATCCTGCGCGAGGGGATCCAGGACGAGGCGACCAACGTCACCCGCTTCCTCTGGATCGCCCCGGCCGGCACCGAGCCCAGCGGAGGCGAGGACGGTGGCCCCTGGAAGACCTCCCTGGTCTTCTCGGAGCTCGGCGAGGACCACCCCGGCGCCCTAGTCAACGCGCTCAGCGAGTTCTCCTCGCGGGACATAAACCTGACCCGGATCGAGTCGCGGCCGCTGCGCCAGGAGCTCGGCCGCTACATGTTCTTCTGCGACCTCGAGGGCGCCGCGACCGACGCCCCGATCGCCGAGGCGATCGCCCAGCTGCGGATCAAGGCCGAGTCGGTTCGGCTACTCGGCTCCTATCCCGCGGCCTGACCCCCCTACAATCTGGCGTCATGGCACGAGTTCTGGTGCTCAATGCGACGTATGAGCCGATCAACGTTTGCACGCTGAGACGGGCCGCTGTGTTGCTGCTGAAGGAAAAGGCGGAGCTGCTGGAGCAGCGCGAGGGCGCCGCCCTGCACTCCGAGCACATGACGATGGAGCGCCCCGACGTGATCCGCCTCGTCAGCTACGTGCGGATCCCCCGCGAGGCCCACCGCCGCAAGATCACCCGTCGCGCCGTCCTCGCCCGCGACTCCTGGACCTGCCAGTACTGCGGCTCGACCAAGTCGGGCCTCACCGTCGACCACGTGATCCCCCGCAGCCGTGGCGGCAAGTCGGTCTGGGAGAACATCGTCGCCGCCTGCGCCGCCTGCAACCGCCGCAAGGGCAACCGCCTCCCCCGCGAGATCCACATGCACCCCAAGAACTCCCCGCAGGCGCCGGCGCCCACGGTCTTCATTCAAGTCGCCAGCCCGAAGATCCCGTCGGCTTGGCAGCAGTACTTACCTCAGGCTGCGTAGGATAACTGCTTCCGCCCAAGGGGTGGTGGGGTCTCCCGTGAGGAGAAGCTTCGATGCGGCCTAAGTCGCGGGAGCTTTTGAAGGACCGGAAGCTCCCGCGACCCGGAAGCTGAATCGGGGACGGGGCGCTGGTGGAAACTCTCGAACCGCTCGCGGGTGGATCGTCCGGCTCGGTGCTGAAGCTTCCGTGGGTTTGGAAGCGGAGCCGGTGGGACGGTCCTGGAGAAGATGGTGGGTAACCCCGATCAGCCTCCACAACTCGTTGCATATTCCTGGCGCCGCCAGGCGCCATCTTGGTTGCACCGGCTCTGCCGGGGCTAGGCACAAGCGGGTTACCCACCATCCCCGTCGGCACCCGCCCCGTCCACCGCGGGTGGTTCATCTGCCGGTGGCTTGGCCGGTGCGCTCTCGGGGGTGTCGGACTCGACCACCAGCGCCACGGCGCTGACCCGGTCGTCGTCCTTGATGTTCATCACCCTGACCCCCTGCGTCGAGCGGCCCATCTGGGAGATGCCGCTGACGGAGGTTCGCTGGACCATCCCGTTCTGGGAGATGAAGAGGAGCTCCTGGTGCTCGCCGACGATCAGGGCGCCGGCGAGGCCGCCCTTCTTTTCGGTCAGCCTCGCGGTCAGGACGCCTTTGGTCCCGCGGCCCTTGACGGGGTACTCGGAGACCGGCGTGCGCTTGCCGTAGCCGTTCTCGGTGACCACGAACAGTTCGGTGTCGTTGCGGGCGATGTCCATCGCCAGCACGCGGTTGTCCTTGCCGGCGACGTTCATGCCTTTGATGCCGCTGGTGTCGCGACCCATCGATCGCACCAGCTCCTCCGAGAAGCGCGAGGCGTGGCCCGAGTGGGAGACGATCAGGATGTCGTCCTCGCCCGAGGTGAGCCGGACCTGGACCAGCTCATCGCCGTCGCGAACCTTGATCGCGATGATCCCGTCGGCGCGGATCGGCGTATTGTAGGCGAGGAACTCGGTCTTCTTGATCAGGCCCTTGGCAGTGGCGAAGGCCAGGTACCTGTTCTCTTTGAAGTCCCGAGTCGGGATCACCGCCATCACCTTCTCGTCTTCGCGCAGCGGCAGCAGGTTGTTCAGCGAACTGCCTTTGGCGGTGCGGGATCCCTCCGGCAGCTCGTAGACCTTGAGCCGGTAGATCTTGCCGCGATTGGTGAAGAAGAGCAGGAAGTCGTGGGTCGAACAGATGTGGAGGTGGGCGATGTAGTCGTCGTCTTTGAGGTTCATCCCCATCACCCCGACGCCGCCCCGGTGCTGCTGGCGGTAGGTCGCCAGCGGCAGCCGCTTGACGTAGCCGGAGGCGGTCAGCGAGATCACCATCTGCTGGTCGGCGATCATGTCCTCGATCCCGACGTCACCCTCGAAGTGGGCGAGCTCGGTGCGGCGCTCGTCGCCGTGGGACTCGACGATTTCCGCCAGCTCCTCCCTGACGATCCCCATCACCTTCTCCTCGTCGCCGAGGATCGCCCGCAGTTCGCCGATCCGCTCCATCAGATCGGCGTGCTCCGCCCGGACCTTGTCGGCCTCGAGCGCGGTCAGGCGCTGCAGGCGCATGTCGAGGATCGCCTGCGCCTGCTCGCGGGTGAGCTCGAACCGCTCGATCAGGCCCTCGCGGGCGGCGTCGGGGTCGTCGGAGCCGCGGATCAGCGCGATCACTGCGTCGAGGTTGTCGAGCGCGACCAGCAGCCCCTCGAGGATGTGGGCGCGGGCCTCGGCGCGGCGCAGTTCGTACTGGGTGCGGCGGGTGACGACCTCGCGCTGGTGGTCGACGTAGTGGTGGATCAGCTCCAGCAGGCTCAGCGTCCGCGGCACGCCATCGACCAGCGCCACCATGTTGGCGCCGAAGGTCGTCTGCATCGAGGTTTTCTTGTAGAGGTTGTTGAGCACCACCTTGGCCGGCGGGCCGCCGCGCTTGAGCTCGATCACCAGCCGCATGCCCGAGCCGTCCGACTCGTCGCGGAGGTCGGAGATCCCCTCCAGCTTCTTCTCGCGGACGAGGTCGGCGATCTTCGTCACCAGGCCGCCGTCGCCGAGCTTCTTCACCGTGAACGGCAGCTCGGTGACGATGATCGCCTCCTTGCCCCCCTTCAGCGGCTCGACGTGGGCGCGGGCGCGGACCTTGATGCTGCCGCGGCCCGACGCGTAGGCGTCACGGATCCCCTCGCGGCTCATGATCCCGCCGCCGGGGAAGTCCGGGCCCTTGATGTGCTCCATCAGCCCAGCCATGTCGATCTCGGGGTCGTTGATGTAGGCGGCGACCGCGCCGGCGACCTCACGCAGGTTGTGGGGCGGGATGTTGGTTGCCATCCCGACCGCGATGCCGGAGCTGCCGTTGACCAGCAGATTCGGGAACCGCGCCGGCAGGACCAGCGGCTCCTGGGTCGATTCGTCGTAGTTGGGGCCGAAGTCGACGGTGTCGGCGTCGATATCGCGCAGCAGCTCCGTGGCGAGCCGGGTCAGCCGCGCCTCGGTGTACCTCATCGCCGCCGCCGGGTCGTCGTCGATCGAGCCGAAGTTGCCCTGGCCGTCGACGAGCAGATAGCGCAGAGAGAAGTCCTGCGCCATCCGCACCAGCGTGTCGTAGATCGCCGAGTCGCCGTGGGGGTGGTACTTGCCCATCACCTCGCCGACGATGAAGGCGCACTTGCGGTAGGCACGGGTCGGCTGCAGGCCGACGTCGTGCATCGCGTAGAGCACCCGGCGGTGGACGGGCTTGAGCCCGTCCCGCACGTCGGGCAGCGCCCGGCCGACGATCACGCTCATCGCGTAGTCGAGATAGGACGAGCGCATCTCCTTCTCGAGCTCGCGCTCCTCGATACGCCCCGTCAAAGCATCGAGCGCCATCAGCTTCTCTCCGTTCCGGTCGGCCTAGACATCAAGGAAGCGAACCTCCTTGGCGTGGTTCTCGATGAATTCGCGGCGCGGGCCGACCTGGTCGCCCATCAGCATCGAGAAGATCTGGTCGGCGGCGGTCGCGTCTTCGAGCGTGACCCGGGCCAGGGTGCGGCTGGCGGGATCCATCGTCGTCTCCCGCAGCTGGTCGGAGTTCATCTCGCCCAAGCCCTTGAACCTGGTCAGCTGGACGCCGTGCCGGGCTAGCTCGAGAACCGCTCCGCGCAGCGCCTGGAAGGAGACCGCGGCGTTGCGCCGATCGCCCAAGCGAATCTCGAACGGCGGCCGGCCCACCTGCTTCAAAAGCGCCTCGTGGACCTCGACGAACTTGCGGTAGTCGTAGTGGGAGAAGAGCGCCGACGGAAGCCGGTGGGTGCGCGCGAGGCCGCTCTTGCGTTCGATCGCCTTGACGACGAGGAGGTCATCGGAGACCTCGATCACCTCGGTATCGAAGGGAGCGCCCTCCGGAGCTTTGATCGCGAGCAGCTTGGCCGCCGCCGCGACGGTGTTCACACCTTCGTCGAGCAGGACCGACTCCTCGAGGAAGCGGACGACCTCGTGGCCGAACTCGGCCTGCAGCGAGGAGCCCCAGCCCTCGTACTCTTTCGAGCGCCGGACGTAGGCCTGCCAGCGGCTCGTCGTCAACTTCTTCGCGGTCCCGGCGGCGTCGATCAACTCGAAGTCCTCGAGCTTGCCGCGCAGCAGCAGCTCCTCGAGTTCGGGCTCGCGCTCCAGATAGGTCTCCTGGTTGCCCTGCTTAACCCGGTAGAGCGGCGGTTTGGCGATGTAGACGTAGCCGGCGTCGATCAGCTCCGGCATCTGCCGATAGAGGAAGGTGAGGACGAGGGTGCGGATGTGGGCGCCGTCGACGTCGGCGTCGGTCGCCATCACGATCTTGTGGTACCTGGCGTCCTCGATGTTGAACTCGTCGTGGACGCCGGTCCCGATCGCCGTGATCAGGGCCTGGATCTCGTTGTTGGCCAGGACCTTGTCGATCCGGCTCTTCTCGACGTTGATGATCTTGCCGCGCAGCGGCAGCACGGCCTGGGTGTTGCGGTCGCGCGCCTGCTTGGCGGAACCACCGGCGGAATCACCCTCGACCACGAAGATCTCGGCCAGGCTCGGGTCCTTGACCGAGCAGTCAGCGAGCTTGCCCGGCAGAGTCGAGTTCTCCAGCGCCGACTTGCGAGTCAGGTCGCGGGCCTTGCGCGCCGCGGCCCGCGCCCGCGAGGCGTCGATCGCCTTGCTGATGACCCGCCGCGCGTCGCTCGGGTTCTCCTCCAGGTACTCGCCGAGTTTGCGGTTGACGGCCTCCTCGACCAGGCCACGGATCGGCGGGTTGCCGAGTTTGGTCTTGGTCTGTCCCTCGAACTGGGGGTCGTGCAGCTTGACCGAGATCACCGCGGTCAGCCCCTCGCGCACGTCCTCGCCGGCGAGGTTGTCGTCTTTGTCTTTCAGCAGTCCTTTGTTGCGCGCGTAGGCGTTCAGCGTCCGCGTCAGCGCCGCCCGGAAGCCGGAGAGATGGGAGCCGCCCTCGTGGGTGTTGATGTTGTTGGCAAAGCTGAAGATCGACTCCTGGTAGGAAGTGTTCCACTGCATCGCCACCTCGACCTGTCCCTCCTCTTTGCCGCCCTCGAAGAAGATGACCTTTTTGTGCACCTCGTCCTTGTTCTCGTTCAGGTGGCGGACGAAGTCCTCGATCCCTCCCTCGTACTGGAAGATGACGCTGTTGGTCTCGCCGCGCTCGTCGATCAGCTCGATCTTCAGCCCACGGGTGAGGAAGGCGGTCTCGCGCAGCCGCTCGGCCAGGGTCTGGAAATCGAACCCGATCTCTTCGAAGATCTCGAGGTCAGGAAGGAAGGTGATCTTGGTGCCGTGCTCCCTGCTCGCCTCTCCCTTGCCGAGCTCGGTCATCGGTTTGCCGCGCTCGTAGTCCTGCGACCAGACATGCCCCTCGCGACTGATCTGTAGGTGGAGGCGCTCGGAGAGGGCGTTGACGACGGAGACGCCGACTCCGTGCAGGCCGCCGGAGACCTTGTAGCCGCCGCCGTCGCCGAACTTGCCGCCGGCGTGGAGCACCGTGAGGACGACCTCGGCCGCCGGGCGCTGCTCTTTCTCCATCATCCCGACCGGGATGCCGCGGCCGTCGTCTTCAACGGTGCAGCCGTTGTCCGGATGCAGGACGACCCGGACGCTGTCGCAATGACCGGCGAGGGCCTCATCGACGGAGTTGTCGACGACCTCGTAGACGAGGTGATGGAGGCCGCGGGGCCCGGTCGAGCCGACGTACATGCCGGGACGCTTGCGGACCGCTTCCAGTCCCTCGAGGACGGTGATGTCGGCGGCGCCGTAGGAGGCGTCGGTGATCGAGGTGCTGGCTTTGTTCTCAGGCAATGAGTCCCTTCCGGTTGACGCAGAAAACCCCGTCGCGTGGAGGCTCGCTCCACGCGGATCGGGGCATAACGCGAGTTGCCATAAGAATACCAGTTTGGGGCCGCGGAAGACTGGGTGCTGAGAAGCAAATGCCCTGCAAATCGCGAAAAAGAGCGTCTAGGAACGGTCGGAGTTGAGGCGGAACTTGAGCGCTTCGGGAGCCTGGTCCCCCAACTCGGCCTGAAGCCGCTGCAAAAGCTGCGTCTGCATCAGGTCCAGCTCCTGCGCCCAGACGCTGTCGGCGCACTCGATCGTCAGCGTCCCGGAGCGCTCCGAGACGGGGGTCGCGACCGCGGCGAGCTGCTCGCCGACCGCTCCCGTCCAGGCCGCCTGAGCCGCCGCCAGCGCGGTCCGCGGGGCAGCCAGGTCGCGCGCCGCCCGGATCGCCGAGGACGCCTGGCGCGGGGCGGGGCGTCGGCTCATGCGGCGGCCGCGCTCGGCAGAGCCGGCGGCGTCGGCATCCGCACAACCGACCCCAGCGCCAG
>DATAIY010000345.1:0-5300 GCA_036262475.1 Solirubrobacterales bacterium | reverse complement strand
CCGATCTACGGCAGCAGGACGTCGTTCTCGGACGAGGCGCGGTAGTTGCCGACGACGAGCTTGCCGGGGGTTGCGCCGGGGGCTTCGGCGGCCGCGATCGTGTAGTCGCCGGCCGGAAGATTGACCTGGAAGGTCCCGGGGCTGTTCGCGTACACGGTCCCCGAGCTGGCGTCCTTTGGCCCGTGGATCTCCAGCTTCGAGTCGGCGCGGGTCTGGTTGGAAGTGACGAAGACGACGGTGAGCGGGGCGTTGGTGTGGATCGGCGGCTGCTTGTGGTTCTGGTTCTGCGGGATCTGTTGCGAGCGGTCGGGGCCGATACCGATCCGTCCCGGCTGCACGCTGATCGCTCCCGGGGCGATCGTGACGCTGACCCGGGTTGGCGCCTGGGGCCGCGGTTCGTTGGGGTGGCTGGAGGCTCCGCAGCCGGCCGCGGCGAGCGCCAAGGCGCCGATCACGCCGACCACCGCGGCTCTGGCTCTCCCACGACCCATCGGGGCTGAATCTAACCGAAGGGCAGGGCGGTTACTTCAGCCGTAACGCCATCTTCACCTACGGCGAGCTCGGCGCCAGGCTCCGCCTCGCGGCGCAGGATCGCCAGCCCGATCGGGCCCAGGGCGGGGGAGACGCCGGCGCTGCCGAGTCGCCCGACCTCCTTCTCGCCCAGCCGCAGCGTCGCGCCCGGCTCCGCCTGGCCGCTCAGCCGCAGCCCCCGCAGGCGGCGGTTGGGGCGGCCCTTGTAGTGGAGCCGGGCGACCGTCTCCTGGCCGATGTAGCAGCCCTTGGTGAAGCTGACGGCGTCCTCGACGATGCCGGCCTCGGCGGGCATCGTCTCGGCGCCCATCTCGGCGCCAAAGCGGGGGACGCCGGACTCGATCCGGAGGATCTCGACCGCCGCCGGGGAGACTTCGACGGCCCCGGCCTCCACCAGCGCGTCCCGCAGCCGCTCCCGGTCCGCCGCCGCGGCGATCAGGTCGACGCCCTCACGGGTCCCCGCCGCAATGCACTCGACCCCGGCCACCGAGGCCTTTTCGCAAGCGTTCTCCGGCAGCGCGGGGGTGCCGGCGACCTCGACGCTGCGGGGGCCGATCAGGGAGAGGATCGCCCGCTCATCGCTGACGTCGACGACCTCGACCTCGCGGCCGATCGAGTACATCGTCAGGTGGCGGACGACGGCCCCCCGGGCAAGCGGCTCGGTATCGAGCAGGATCTCCTCCGCGGCCGGCCGCAGCACCCGCATGTCGGACTGCATGTGCCCCTTGCGGTCGAGCAGGGCGGCGTACTGGCCCTCGCCGGGCGCCAGCGCCTCGACGTCGTTGGTCAGCTGGCCCTGCAGGTACTCGGCCGCGTCGGGGCCGCTGACCGTCAGCTTGCCGCGGTCGGAGCGGTCGAGCAGGCCGCATTCCTCGCGCAGCTGCCTGTACTGGGCGTCCAACTCGACGATCGCGGGCTCGGTCATCGCCCTGATTCTAGAAAGCCGACCTCGCCGCCTCTCCGGGTCCGTCTTTTAGATCTGTCAAACTTTGATTTAGACGTGTCTAATTCTTCCCAGGCAATCGAGGATTATGCGAAGGCGATTTACGCGATCTCGCACGAGCGCGACGGGCTCGTCCTCAACGGCGAGGTGGCGCAGCGCCTCGAGGTGACCCCGGCGACGGCGACCTCGATGCTGAAGCGGCTCGCCGACCTCGGCCTGGTCGACTACCGGCCCTACAAGGGCGTCAATCTGACGCCGGCCGGCGAGCGCGTGGCGCTCGAGGTGATCCGCCACCACCGGCTGATCGAGGCCTATCTCTCGGAGGCTCTCGGAATGCCCAGCGATCGCGTTCACGAGGAGGCCGAGGTGCTCGAGCACTACATCTCCGAGGAGCTCGAGGCGCTGATGGCGGCAAAGCTCGGGGAACCGAGCCATGACCCCCACGGCACGCCGATCCCCGGGCCCGACCTGCTGCCGCCGGCGACTGAGCGGAGCTCACGCTGAAGCCACCGCACCCGCCGAGGGAAGCCACCGCCGAGAGCGTCCTCCCCGGAGAGGCCGCCGTCGCCGACGCCGCCCGGCGCTCGCTTGACGGCCACAGCAGCGGCATCGGGCGCGTCTGGCCATTTCTCGGCCCCGCCTTCGTCGCCGCCGTCGCCTACATCGACCCCGGCAACTTCGCCACCAACATCGCCGGCGGCGCCAAGTTCGGCTACCTGCTGCTGTGGGTCGTCCTCGCGGCGAACCTGATCGCGATGCTGGTCCAGACCCAGTCGGCGAAGCTGGGAATCGCCACCGGCAAGAACCTCGCCGAGCTCTGTCGCGAGCGCTTCTCGCGCCGCACCTCGGTCGGCCTCTGGCTGCAGGCCGAGGTGGTGGCGATGGCAACCGACATCGCCGAGGTGGTCGGCTCCGCGCTCGGCCTCAACCTGCTCTTCGGGATCCCGCTCTTCCCGGCCGGGATCATCGCCGGCGCCGGTGCCTTCGCGATCCTCGGCCTGCAGCAGATGGGCTACCGCCGGCTCGAGGCCGGGATTGCGGCCCTGGTCGGCGTCGTGGTCGCATCCTTCGTCTTTGAGCTCTTCGACGCCAAGCCGCAGGCGAGCGAAATCGCCCACCACCTCTTCGTCCCCGGCTTCGAAGGCACCGAGAGCATCCTGCTCGCCACCGGGATCATCGGCGCGACGGTGATGCCGCACGTCGTCTACCTGCACTCGGCGCTGACCCAGCGGCGGATCGTCGGCCGCGACGACGCCGAGAAAAAGAAGATCCTCGGCTTCGAGAAGGTCGATGTCGTGATCGCCCTCTCGCTGGCGGGCCTGGTCAACCTCTCGATGATGATCGTCGCCGCCGCCCTCTTCCACACTGGTGGGCTGACCGGCGTCGACTCGATCGAAGGCGCCTTCGAAGGCCTGCAGACGCTGGTCTCCGACCGTGCCGCGACGGTCTTCGGCATCGCCCTGCTCGCCTCCGGGTTCGCCTCCTCCTCGGTCGGGACGATGGCCGGCCAGGTGGTGATGCAGGGCTTCATCCGCCGCCGCATCCCGCTCTTCGTGCGCCGCGCGATCACCCTCGCCCCGGCGCTGCTGGTCCTGGCGATCGGCGTCAACCCGACCAACGCCCTGGTCGGCAGCCAGGTCGTCCTCTCCTTCGGCATCCCCTTTGCCCTGGTGCCGCTGGTGATCGTCGCCAGCAAGCGGGAGGTGATGGGGAACCTGGTCAACCCGCGCTGGCTGACCGCCCTCGCCAGCCTCATCGCCGCCATGATCATCGCCCTCAACGTCTTCCTGCTGCAGCAGGTCTTCTTCGGCTGACATCCGTCGCTGGGAGGGGCACCCGCTCCCTTTCCAGGTAGCCTTCAGCTGTGAGCCTGGCTGTCGACTTTCAACGGATTCTCGACGGGTTGCCGCCCGACTGGACCGATCTCGAGGTCGATCTGCGGATCGACGACGAGCGCCAGTACATCGACTCCGCCGTGGCACTGAGCCAGGTCAACGCCCAGCCCTACTCGCGGGCGGAGTGGCACTGGCGGCTGCTGGTCGCCCATAGCTTCGGCCACGCCGCCGCCGCGGAGACCGTCAAGGGCGTACTCGCCAAGCTCGACAACGACAGCGTCAGCGGTGAGATGCGGGTCGGCGAGGTTCGCGAGGGTCGCTCCGAGGTCGTGCAGATGTGGGGCCGTCCCGAGAGCGTTCGCGAAGAGTTCCGCCAGCGCCGCTCGATCTAGTCGGATGGCGAGGGTCCTCAGCATCGCCGGCGACCTGATGCTCGCCAGCAAGGTCGACGCGACGCTGACCGCGGCCGGCCACCACGTGATCCTTGCCAGCTCGGTCGCCGAGGCCCCGCTCGACGAGATTGAGCTCGTGGTCGCGGACCTCGACGCCGAGAGCCCCGAGGCGCTCGTCGGTCTCGGGGTTCCAGTGCTCGGCTACTACTCGCACGTCGAGGTCGAGACCCGCAGGGTCGCCGAGGCGGCAGGAGTCGACCTCGTCGTGCCGCGCTCGCGCATGGCGCGCGAACTGCCGCAGCTCGCCGAGCGCCTTCTCGGTTCGGGCTAGCCGTTCAGCTTGAAAGCGGCGCCGACGTCGAGCGGGCGCTCGAGCAGGCCATGCTGGAGGTCCCAGGCCGCCCATTCGTGCAGGACCGCCGGGTCGAACGGCTTCGGCTGGAGGTCTGGAAGCAGGACGTGGAGTTGGGCCGCCTGGTCGCCGCGCTCGAGCGCCGGGTCGGCCTCGAGCAGATCGCCGAGCGCGTCGGATGGGTGCTTCTCGGTGAAGGCGTAGCCACGTCGGGTGGCGTCGACCATGGCCTTGACCAGGCCCGGCTCGCGCTCGATCGTCCGTCGCGAGGCGGTCAGGATCAGCTCGGGGTAGGGGGGAGCGCCGTAGCGGTCGACTTTGAAGACCCGGACCGGGACGCCGAGGCGCTCCAGGGCGACGCCCTCGGCGTTCCAGAAGCCGGTCGCCGCGTCGACCTTGCCGGCGGCGAGCGAGGAGACCGCGTTGAAGCCGATCGTCACCTCGTTGACCTTCGCCGGGTCGCCGCCGTCGGCGCTCACCTCGGAGTCGACGACGGCTTCGTCGGAGGGCAGGCCGGTGACCCCGACCGTCTTCCCTTCGAGCTCCCGGGGCGAGCGGACCGAGCCGTCGCCGCGAGCGATCACCGCCGCGAGCGGTCTCTCGACGATCGGCATCACGCCGACCAGGTCGAGGCCGCGCTCGCGGGCGATCCCGAGATCGTGGATGTCGAGAATCGCGAAGTCGGTGCGTCCCGCCGCCAGCAGCCTCGGCGCGTCGGTCGATTCGCCGGGCTGGTGGATCGTCAGGTCGATACCGGCGCCGCGGTAGAAGCCCTGGGCCAGCGCCGCGTAGATCCCGGAGTGGACCGCGTTGGGAGTGAAGTCGAGCACCAGGCTCGCGCCTCTCGGCGCGCCCGGTTCCGCGCCGTTCCCACCACAGCCGGCGAGGCCGGCGAGCAGGAGAACGGCCGCCAGCAGCGCGACAGCCCGTCTCATTCGCGGACGAACTTAATTCATTGAGCAAATATGAGTAGACTGCCGCCGCTTACCTGATCACGGACCGCCAAGGAGTCGAGGAGGAAAGAGTGCAGGAGAGAGGGCTATCCGCATACCTTGCTGAGTTGATCGGCACACTTTTGCTGGTCTTTTTCATCACCAGCGTCATCACGCTTTTCGTTTCAACGGGTAGCCAGGCCCAGTTCGGCTCTGACTTCGCGGTGGTCGGCTTCGTTCAGGGCCTGACCCTCTTCGGCGTCATCGTCATGTTCGGCGCCGTCAGCGGCGGCGAGGGTCACGGCCGGGTTGAAG
>DATAIY010000344.1:0-5818 GCA_036262475.1 Solirubrobacterales bacterium | reverse complement strand
AGGCAACCCGGGCGACTCGCTGGAGTGGCCCGCCGACATCGAGCGCGATCTACAGCACCGCGAGCGGATCGACACCCCCCGCGTGCGCCATCTCTTCCCGGTTCCCGAGGACGCTGACTGGGAGGTCAGCCAGCTCGAGTACGACCACTACGGCCGCGACGCAAGCTAGGCTCGTCCCGCCGCCATCGCCACCCGCTCCTCGCCGGTGGCGAACAGGTAGCGGTTGATCTCGGCCAGGCCGGCGAGGTCGTGGACGTCCTCGTCGAGGTAGGGCACACGGATCACGCCGCGGGTCCGCAGCTCTGAGGCCAGGTGCTTGATGTTCTGGGCGTCTCGCTCGGCCAGCGCCTGGTAGTCGGAGAAGTTGGCGGCCACGCGCTGGGCCAAGTCGGCGTCGCCGAGCTTCTCGGTCAGAGTCGCGGGCAGGTCGGTCGCCTCGCCGCGCAGGCGCTCGGCCGGGTAGTGGACCTTGTTGACGATGACGCCGCCGAAGGGGAGCTTCGCCTCGACCAGTTTTCGGTGGAAGTAGACGGCCTCGTTGATCGGCTCTCCCTGCGGTCCGCAGACGACGAGGAAGCACGTCCCGGGGTCGGCGAGCAGTTTGCTGACCCGTTTGGCGCGCGCCTGGAAGCCGTCGACCATGCCGCTGAAGGCGTTGAAGAACTCGGCCAGGTCGGCGAGCAGGTCGAAGCCGACGATCCTCTTGAGGACGCCGAGGGCGACCGAGGCGCCCCGCCCCGCGACCTTCGCCGCCAGCCCGGTCGGCTTCATGAAGACCCGCAGCGAGCGACCTTCGATGAACTGGGTCAGGCGTTTGGGTGCGTCGAGGAAGTCGAGCGCGTTGCGGGTCGGGGGCGTGTCGAGGACGAGCAGGTCGAATCCGCCTTCGGTGTGCAGCTCGAACAGCTTCTCCATCGCCATGTACTCCTGGGAGCCGGCGAGGGCGCTGGAGATCTGCTGGTAGATGCGGTTTTCGAGGACCCGGTCGCGCGACTCCTCGTCCGGCGCCTGGCGGGCGACCAACTCGTCGAAGGTCGCCTTGGCGTCGAGCATCATCGCCCAGAGCTCGCCATTCATCTCGACGCCCTGCTTGTCGAACAGCGCCGGGTCGACGCGGCGCGCCTCGTTGCCCAGCTCCTCGAGGCCGAGGGAGTCGGCCAGGCGCTTGGCCGGGTCGATTGTCAGCACGCAGACTTTGAGGCCCTGGGACGCCATGCCGGTCGCGATCGCCGCCGAGGTGGTCGTCTTCCCGACGCCGCCGGAGCCGGCGCAGATGCAGATCGTCTTGCCCTCGAGCACGTCGCCGAGCGTCGGCATCAGGACAGCCTCCGCGAAAGGCGCCGGGCCGCCTCGGGCCCGAGCTCCGGCTCGAAGAGGAAGGGCAGGGTCTTGACCGGGGCCTCGACGCGGCGGCGCAGGCGGGCGAGCTGGGCCCGCTGCGAACGGGCGCGGCCGTGCTCGGAAAGCGCCGCCCGGGCGGCGGCTCTGGCGGCGCCCTCCTCGCCCTCGGCGAGCTGGGCCAGCTGCTCGGCCTCGGCCTTGGAGAAGCGCTCGGGGTAGAGGCCATTGAGGTAGACGCGGTCGACCGCCACCCCGACCTCGTCGCGGAGGTCCTTCTCCAGCGTCGCCGACTCGTTGACCGGCATCTCCTCTGGCAGGGCGACGATCGCGGCCCCGGTGTTCTCATGATCGGTGATAAAGCGGTCGAGCGTCTGGGCCTGCGTGTGGATCGGGCCGACGCGCGCGATCGAGGCGAAGGTCCGCGGAGTCTGCAGAAAGCCAACGCCGTGGCCGGTGGCTGGAGCGTCGACGATGACCAGGTCGTATTTTCGGCCCGACTTGACCTTGCGGTCGAGCTGCGCCAGCTCCCAGATCTTGCCGATCGTGACCAGCTCCTTGAGCCCGGGGGTGGCGGCGGCGAGGTAGTTGAAGATGCGGCTGCGGAAGAGCATGTCGCGCATCGCCCGCACCTTCAGCTGCAGCAGCACGTACTCGCGCATCGACTCGTCGGGGTCGATCGAGATCGACCAGAGGTTCTCCTCCATCTCGACCTCGTGGAAGCCGACGGCGGTGTGGTCGAAGATCCGCGAGGCGTTCTCCTGGGAGGAGACCTCGCAGACGATCGTCCGCTTTCCTTCCGCCGCCGCCCGCAGGCCGAGCGCGACGGCGACCGTCGTCTTGCCGACGCCACCCTTGCCGGTGACGATCACCAGCCGCTTGTCGAGGAGTTCGGGTATCGGGCAATTCCTAGCAATTTCGAGAGCCGGCAGGAAAAGCCGGCCCCCATACGAATATCCGCGCAATGGGATTTCTAAGCCGCAAGCCAAAGCCCGCGCCCGTGATGATCGACGAGCCGCATCCGATCGTCGAGGAGCTCCAGCGTATGGAGGAAGCCGTACCGGAGCGTTCGTCCGACGAATTCGAGCAGAGCTACGTCGAGGAGCAGCAGGAGGATGACTACTCCGACGAATACGAAAAGCCCGACGAGGATTACCCCGAACCGGAGGCTGAGCCTGCGCCCGTCGCCGAAGCCGTGCGATACGCGGAGCCGGTGGTCGAGGAGGAGATCGCCGAGGAGGAGGACGATGGCCGGATGAAGGCCGTCGACCTGATCGCGCCGACCCGATTCGACTTCATCGCCGAACGGGAGGCCGAGCAAGAGGTGCCGGTCGAGCCCGCCGACGTGATCGCCTTCGCCAATCAGAAGGGCGGGGTCGCCAAGACGACGACGACCCTCAACCTCGCGGTCGCCTTCGCCGAGTCCGGCTACCGGGTGCTCTGCATCGACCTCGACCCGCAGGGGAACCTGACGATGAGTCAGGGAATCGATCCGGACAAGGTCGAGAAGAGCCTCTACGACGTGCTCGTCAACGACATGCCGATCAGGGAGATCATCGTCGAACGCGAGATCGACATCGCCGTCGCCTCGATCGACTTGGCCGGCGCCGAGATCGCGATGAGCACGAAGATCGGCCGCGAGCGCTCGCTGGAGAAGGCACTCAAGGAAGTCTCCGGGGACTACGACTTCGTCTGCATCGACACTCCGCCCAGCCTCGGCCTGCTGACCATCAACGCGCTGACCGCGGCGAACAAAATAATCGTCCCCGTCCAGTGCGAGTATCTCTCGATGCGTGGCCTGGTCCAGCTTCAGAACACGCTGAAGATGATCCAAGAGAACCTCAACCCCGACGTCAGGATCGAGGGCATCCTGCCGACGATGTTCGACGCGCGGACCGTCCACGCCAAGGAGGCGGTGGAAATCCTCGAAGAGAACTTCGGCGACCTCGTCTTCCACTCCCGTATCCGCAAGGCGGTCAAATTCGCCGAGGCGCCCGTCAAAGGTGCGAGCGTCCTCAAGTACGATTCCGGCAGCAGCGCCGCGAACTACTATCGGGAGCTGGCGAAGGAGGTTTTGGCGAATGGCTCGGCGTAAGCGCGCAAGCATGCGCGAGGGTCCCCTCGCCGATCTCCTCCGCTCCACCGTAGACGACGCCCCCGTGGATCCCCCCGAGGCGCCGCGCTACGGTCGTCTGGATCCGGCTGAGGCGCAGAAGGCGGTTGACGAGGCGACCCCGTCCGCGGGACCTGTCGCGGGGGACGACTCCCCGTCCTCGCAAGCTGCGGGCGAGGAGCCATCCTCCGCGTCCGCGCCACCCGCGAAAGCGGCCGCTCCGTTCGACCGAGCTTCCGGGGGGCCGCCCGCCAAGACTCCCCCCGAGCGCCTCAAGCGCGTCTTCTCCGAGGAACCGAAGCCGCGGCGCGAGGAGTTCGCGGCCGCCAACCCGCGCTACGGCCGCGAGGAGCCGGCCTACGAGCCGCCAGGCAGCGGCGAGCCGCATCAGCCGGTGATCAAGGTCGTCGGCGTCGGCGGCGCCGGCGTAAACGCCGTCAACCGGATGGTCGACGCCCGCATCCCCGGGGTCGAGTTCATGGCCGTGAACACGGACCTTCAGTCCCTGCAGCTGTGCGTCGCCGACGTCACCGTGCACATCGGCGACGAGCAGACCCGCGGCCTCGGCGCCGGCGCCGACCCGGAGGTCGGGCACCGTTCGGCCTTCGAGGAGCAGGACAAGATCAAGCGCCTGCTGAAGGGCTCCGACATGGTCTTCGTCGCCGCCGGGGCCGGTGGCGGCACCGGCAGCGGCGCCGCACCGGTGGTCGCCCGTCTCGCCCGCGAGGTCGGAGCGCTGACCGTCGGCATCGTCACCAAGCCGTTCACCTTCGAGGGCAACCGCCGCGGCGACCAGGCCAAGAAGGGCATCGAAGAGCTCGCTTCCGAGGTCGACACCCTGATCGTCGTCCCCAACGACCGCCTGCTCGAGGTGCTCGACCAGCAGACCTCGATGGTTGAGGCCTTCCAGGTCGCCGACGATGTCCTGCGCCAGGGCGTGCAGGGCATCTCCGACCTGGTGACTCTTCCCGCCGTGATCAACCTCGACTTCGCCGACGTGCGGACGATCATGTCCGACGCCGGCCGGGCGCTGCTCGGGATCGGCATGGCGCACGGCGAAGGCCGCGCGATCCTCGCCGCCGAGAAAGCGATCTCCTCGCCGCTGCTGGAGACCTCGATGGAGGGGGCACGCTCGATTCTGCTCTCGATCACCGGGGGCGCCGACCTCTCGCTGGTTGAGGTCAGCGAGGCCGCGAAGGTGGTCGGCGAGGCCGCCCACCCCGACGCCAACATCATCTTCGGCGCCAACGTCGACGAGGAGCTCTCCGACCAGATTTGGGTCACGGTGGTGGCGACCCGTTTCGACGGTCGGCACAGCCCGCCGCGCCGCTCCACCGAGCCGACGATCCGCCGCACCAAAGAGGGCGGCGCCGTTCGCCAGGGCCGGGCGTCCGAGCGCAGCGGCGAGCTCGGCATCGACGTCCCAGAGTTTCTCCCCGGCTAGCCGGTAGCGCCCCATGAGAGGGGTAGTCGCAGCCGGTCATCCGCTCACCGCCGAGGCCGGGGCGGGAGTGCTGCGCGAGGGCGGCAACGCCGTCGATGCGGCGATCGGAGCGGTCCTCGCCTCCTTCGCCGTCGAGAGCCCACTGACCGGCCTTGGTGCCGGCGGCTACATGATCGTCCACCGCGGCGGCGAGACTGTCCTGATCGACTTCTTCGTCGCCGCCCCCGGGCTCGATCGGGTCGAGCGCCGAGCCGAGCTGGCAGCGGTGCCGGTCCACTTCGACGCCGAGACGGTGCAGACGTTCTACGTCGGCCCGGCCTCCTGCGGCGTTCCGGGCACCCCGGCCGGCCTGGTGCGGGCGCTGGATCTCTTCGGCTCGATGCCGCTGACCGCCCTGGTCGGCCCCGCCGTCCGGCTCGCCCGGGAGGGAGCGCCGGTCAACCCCGAGCAGGCCTACATCCTCGAGATCCTCGCCCCGATCCACGATCGGCTGGCGGGAACGCGGGAGCTTTACGCGCCCGAGGGCAGGCGGCTGCGGGAGGGGGAGCGCTTCTTCTTTGTCGAGTTGGCCGAGGCGCTGGAACGCTTCGGGGCCGAAGGCGCGGAGCCGTTCTACCGCGGCGAGGTCGGCGTCGCCCTCAGCGATTTCGTCGTCGAGCACGGCGGCACCCTCGGCCGCGGCGACCTCGACGCCTACGCGGCGATCGAGCGCTGCCCGATCAGCGCCCCCTTCCGCGGCGCCGAGGTCTTGACGAACCCGCCGCCGTCGTCGGGGGGGATCCTGATCGCCTACTCCCTGGGCCTGCTCGAGCGCCTCGGTGAGAGCAGCGGCCCCGAGCAGCTGGTCGCTGCGATGGGCGCCGCCAACGGGCTGCGCGACCTCGAGTTCGCCGAGGCGCTCTACGAGGAGGGGATGGAGTCCG
>DATAIY010000343.1:0-5783 GCA_036262475.1 Solirubrobacterales bacterium | reverse complement strand
ATGAGACAACGATCTCGACATCGGCGATCCTCAGATCCTTCAGTAGGTAGGCCTTCACGTCTGGCGCATCTTCGTCGGCGAGGGAGACGATCACGTAGATCTGTTCGGGCCAGTCGACGGCCTGGTTGACGTCGGTCTGGGACGGATAGGCGGCGCTCTTGGTGTGAGAGTGGTAGATCGCCAGCAGCTCGCCACCGTCGGCTTCGATCGCCTTCAGGGCATCAAACTGCTCCTGCGGGTCCATCTCGTAGCGCAGCGGACTGGCCGCGGCGTTGGCGACCCGAATCACCGATGTCGCCTCCCCCCGGCCACCGACCATCCCGCAGCACTCGTTGGGAAGGTCCTCCCGCGCGTGCGCGATCATCTCGTCGACAAGGCCCTGGGAGATCCGCATTGGCGCGAGGCTGGCGCCTACCACCAAACGGTGGCGTCGATGTTCTCGAGCTCCTCGATCGGCTTCGTGTAGACCCCCGAGGAGAGGTACTTCCAGCCGTCGTCGGGGATCAGGAAGACGACGTTGCCGCCGTCGAGCTCGCCGGCGATGCGGACGGCGATCGCGGCGATCGCGCCGGCGGAGACGCCGGCGAAGACGCCCTCCTCGTCGAGTAGGCGCTTGGTCCAGAGGATCGCGTCGCGGTTGGAGACCATGATCTTGCGGTCGAGGATCGAGAGGTCGATGATCGGCGGGATGAAGCCATCGTCAAGGGAGCGCAGGCCCTGCACCAGCTCGCCCTGCATCGGCTCGGCGGCGACGATCAGCGTCTCCGGGTTGGCCTCCTTGAGGCGGCGGCCGTTGCCCATCAGGGTGCCGCCGGTCCCGAGCCCGCCGACGAAGGCGGTGACCTCGTCGAGCTCGTCGAGGATCTCAACCGCGGTGCCGTTGTAGTGAGCCAGCGGGTTGGCCTCGTTGCCGTACTGGTAGGGCATGTAGTAGCTGGAGTCCTGCGCCATCTCCAGCGCCAGCTCGACGGCGCCGTTGGAGCCCTTGGCCCCCTCTGAGTAGACGATCTTCGCCCCGTACATGCGCAGCAGCTGGGTCCGCTCCTCGGTGACGTTGTCGGGCATCACCACCTTGACCGGGTAGCCCTTGCGGCGGCAGATCATCGCCAGGGCGATCCCGGTGTTGCCCGAGGTCGGTTCGAGGATCGTCTGGCCGGGTTCGATCGCGCCTTCGGCCTCAGCCATCTCGATCATCGCTTTGGCGACCCGATCCTTGACCGAGCCGGTCGGGTTGTGCCCCTCGAGCTTGGCGTAGATGCGGACGTCGGGCTTCGGGGAGAGCCGCGGCAGCTCGACCAGCGGCGTATTGCCGATCGACTCGACGATATTGCCGAAGCGCCCCCCGCAAGGTCTGTTGAGTAATTGGTCCTGAAGCATGGCCACCCCGTTACTTCAAAAAGTATAGCGAGGGAATTGGCCCCGTGACCGAATTGTCGGAATGCACCTGGCTGGCCAGACAAGTATCTTTGCCGAGGTCCAGCAATTCCTTGGATCGGAGGTAGGTTTGATCAGCAAGACCCGGCTTACCGCATTCGCTGCGGTTCTCCTCGTAGGTGTCGTGTCCGTGGTGGTGGCGGGCTGCGGCGGCGGTAGCGACAGCAGCAGCTCCACCAGCAGCAGCGGTGGCGGTGAAAAGCTGACGGTCGGCTCCGACGTCCCGTATCCGCCGTTCGAGGAATTCGGCAAGAGCAAGACGGAATTCCAGGGCTTCGATATCGAACTGATGGAAGCAATCGCCGAGAAGATCGGCCGAGAAGTCGAATTCCAGGACACCTCGTTCGACACGATCTTCCGCGACCTCGCCCAGGGCAAGTTCGATGCGGTCGCATCAGCGACGACGATCACGAAGGAACGTGAGGAATCGGTCGACTTCACCAACCCCTACTACCTCCCGTCCGCCCAGTCGATCGTGATCTCAACCGGCACGACCGGCATCAATTCGGCCAAGGACCTCGCCGGAAAGATCGTCGGCGTGCAACAGGGGACGACCGGTGAGGAATACGTCGAAGAAGAAATCGACACCAAGGAACTCCGCACCTACCCGCAGGGACCCGACACGATCCCGGCACTCAAGGCGGGCACGATCGACGCCGTCGTGATCGACCGGCCGGTCGCCGAAAGGGCAGTCGAAGAAGATAGCGGGATCGAAATCGCCGGGGGAATCGAAACCGAAGAAGAGTACGGATTCGTGGTTCAGCAAGGGGACGAAGAACTTCTCGACGAACTCAACCAAGGGTTGACGGAAGTCTTGGAAGCCGGGGAATACACCAAGATCTACAAGAAGTGGTTCGACAAGGCGCCGCCGCAAGAAGTCTTCACGGCAACGCACAAAGCGAGCTGAGCCAAGGCGCGTCGGTAGACGTCAGGCAGGCAGATAGATAGAAGGGGGCGCCTGGGAGGGCGCCCCCTTCATGTGAAGCGGGCCGCCGGGGGCCCGAGATCAGGAGAACGGGATGAACGAGATCCTCACCCAGTACTTCGACCTTTCCGAAATGTCGAAGCATTTCGATCAGGTCCTCAACGGGTTCGTAATCACGCTCGAACTCTCGCTCATAGCGGGTGCGCTAGCCCTGTTGTGGGGTTTGATCCTCTCGCTGCTGCGCCAGCTCCCGGGGAAACCGTTTCTCCCCGTTCGATTTGCGACTATCGCCTACATCGACGTCTTTCGAGGCATTCCCCTCCTGATGATCATCCTGCTGATCTCCGGCAGCCTCGCATTTCTGCCGTTGCCGGACGCGATCACCATCCCCCATTGGTTTGGCAAACCCGACACGTTCTGGTACGGGGTGATGGCGCTGACGATCACCTATGGCGCCTACATGGCCGAGGTCTATCGTGCGGGAATAGAAGCGGTTCCCGGCGGGCAAATGGAGGCCGCGCGCTCACTCGGGATGAGCCACAGCCAGGCGATGCGCAACGTGATCGTGCCTCAGGCGGTCCGCAAAGTGATCGCCCCGCTGCTCAACGACTTCATCGCGCTGATGAAGGACACGACGCTGGTGGGCGTGATCGCCCTCAACGAGGTCGCCCTCGTGGGTAGGGACATCCAGGGCAAGGCCTTCAATAGCTCCGCCCTGACGCTGGGAGCGATCATGTTCTTGGTCGTCACCCTGCCTCTGGCCCGGTTTGTCGACAAGCTGATCGCCAGGGAGCAGCGACGCTTCACTCGCGGCGCCCCGCGTGTCGAGGCGCTGTAATACCTCCGATGTCAGAGCCGATGCTGAAGCTGGAGGGAATCCACAAGCGCTTCGGCGAGCTCGAGGTGCTGCGCGGAATCGACATCGAGATTGCCCGCGGCGAGGTCGTCTGCATCCTCGGGCCGAGCGGCTCGGGCAAGAGCACCCTGCTGCGCTGCGTCAACCTGCTCGAGCCTCCCGAGCAGGGCGAGATCTACCTCGAGGGTCGAGACATCTGCAAGGGACCTGGTTCGGGTCAGGGCGAGTCCAGCTGGGACCTGGACTTCGTCCGCCAGCGGGTGGGGATCGTCTTCCAGCAGTTCAACCTCTTCCCTCACAAGACCGCACTCGAGAACGTGACCATGGCGCCAGAAAAGGTGCTCGACCGCTCGAGCGAGGAAGCGCGGGCGAGCGGCACGGCCCTTCTGGAACGGGTCGGACTCGCAGACAAGCTCGAAGAGTACCCCGAACGACTCTCCGGCGGCCAACAGCAGCGGGTCGCCATCGCCCGGGCGCTGGCGATGGACCCGCACGTGATGCTCTTCGACGAGGTCACCAGCGCCCTCGACCCAGAGCTGGTCAAAGAGGTGCTCGACGTGATGCGCGAACTCGCCGCGGAAGGGATGACGATGCTCGTCGTCACCCACGAGATGGGCTTCGCCCGCGAGGTCGGCGACAAGGTCGTCTTCATGGACGAGGGCGTGATCGTCGAGCAGGGCAAGCCGGCCAACGTCCTCGACAATCCGCGCGAGGCGCGGACGAAGAAGTTCCTCGGGCTGGTCCTCGAGCGCTAGGAGGTGCCCCCCTCTCGCATAGCGTTGGGCTTATGTCTATACGCCTCAGGCATGGACCGGGCGCGGACGCCTCCAGGTTCAGCCCATCAAGAAGCGAGAGGGGGGGAGGTGCTAGTTCCCGCCGGCCATGGCGGGAAGAATCACGACCGTGTCGCCGTCTTTGACAGCGGTGTCGAGCCCGTCGAGCACCCGCACGTCCTCGTCGTTGAGGTAGACGTTGACGTAGCGGTTGAGCTCGCCCTCGGCGCCGAACAGCTGCTCGGCGGTCTCGGGGTGCTCGGCGGTCAGCGCGCGCAGAACCTCGCCGACGTTGGCGCCGGCCGCCTCGACCTCGGGCTGGCCGCCCGTTTTCGGGCGCAGCACAGGGGGAATCCTCACGGTCGCCATCAGGCGGGAAACCTACCGGCTATCCGGCGCAGAAGAGATCGTAGTCCGGGAACTGGCCCATCTCCGACTCCGGAATCTCGGGCGCGTTCTCGCCGCAGATTGGGCACTCGGGGTCGCGGCGGACCTTGAGCTCGGTGAAGCGGGTGCCGAGCGCCTCGTAGAGGAGCAGGCGCCCGACCAGGGGATCGCCGACCCCGAGGACCAGCTTGATCACCTCGTTGGCCTGGAGGGTTCCCATCGTCCCGGCCATCACGCCGAGGACGCCGTTGGCGGAGCAGCTCGGAGCCATCTCGGCCGGCGGCGGCGTCGGGTAGAGGCAGCGGTAGCAGGGGCCCTCGAAGGGGATGAAGGTCGAGATCTGGCCGTCGAAGCTGAGGATCGAGGCCGAGACGACCGGCTTGCGCAACCGCACCGAAGCGTCGTTGAGCAGGTAACGGGTGGGGAAGTTGTCGGCCCCGTCGACGATCACGTCGTAGTCCTTGATCACGTCGAGGATGTTGGAAGCGTCGAGGCGCATCCGGTACTCGACCACCTCGACGTCGGGGTTCAGGGCCTCGATCGTCTTGCGCGCTGAGGCGGTCTTCGGCTCGCCGATGCGTTCGGTGTTGTGGATCACCTGGCGCTGCAGGTTGGAGGCGTCGACGACGTCGTCGTCGACCAGGCCGATCGTGCCGATGCCGGCGGCGGCCAGGTAGAGCGCGGTAGGTGCGCCGAGGCCGCCGGCCCCGAGCAGCAGGACCTTCGCGTTGAGGAGCTTCAGCTGACCGTCGACGCCGACCTCGGGCAGAAGGGTGTGCCGCGAGTAGCGCTCGCGCTGCTCGGCGCTCATGCCCTGGGCCACAACGACCGGCAGCCCCTGTTCCTGCCAGAGGACGATCCCGCCGGCCATCGAGGCGACGTTGTCGTAGCCCAGCGCCTGCATCTGCGCGGCGGCGATCGCCGAGCGGTTGCCGGAGCGGCAGTAGAGGATCGTCCGCGCCGACTTGTCCGGCGCCGCCGACTCGATCTCGTCGCCGAGCAGCCCGGGCGGAACCAGCTTGCCGCCCTCGAGATGGGCCTCCTGGTACTCGTGCGGCTCGCGGGTGTCGATCAGGACGACGTCGCCGCCCGCGATCTCCTGGGACGCCTCGAAAGGCTGGATCTCCTCGATGGTGACCTGCGTCTCAGTGCCGGGCATTGACGAATCTCCTGAATTCGGATCAGCTTTTACTTCAAAAAGTATAGCGACCCGAGGCCGAAGGCCAAAATGGCTCTCCGCTTCGGGTCGCCGAGCTTGGACGAGGAAGGATTCCCCTACAGCGAGGGGCGCATCTGGCGCAGCCTTTTGACCCGCTCCTCGATCGGAGGATGGGTCGAGAAGAGGCCGGCGATGCCCTTGCCCTTGAAAGGCGCGACGATGTAGAGCGGCTCCGAGGCCCGGTTGACC
>DATAIY010000342.1:0-2456 GCA_036262475.1 Solirubrobacterales bacterium | reverse complement strand
CTGTAGCGCACCGGCGTCGCGGTGCTGCGGCTGCGCAGCGAACAGTCCTCCGACGAACTGATCGACTCCGCCGCGACGCTGCGCGAAGACCTCGATCCGGGCAGCGCCGTGGCTGGCGTGACTCCCCACCTGGTCGGCCAGCCGACGATCTGGGCGGTGATGCAGGAGATCTCCAAGCGCGACCTCTCGAAGGCGGAGGCGAGCGGCTTCCCGATCGTGGCGTTGATCCTGCTTGTCATCTTCGGCTCGCTGGCGGCGGCGCTGCCGCTGGCGCTCGGCTTCGTCAGCGTCCTCGTCACCGGCGCCCTGATCTATTTCATCTCGCTGCAGATGACGACCTCGGTGTTCGTCACCAACATGGCCTCGATGATCGGCATCGGGGTCGCGATCGACTACTCGCTGTTCATCCTCGCTCGCTACCGCGAGGAGCGCGAAGCCGGTCTCGGCAAGCGTGAGGCCCGCCAAGGCGCTCTCGACCTCCGGCCTCGCGGTCAGCTTCTCCGGCCTCGCGGTGATCATCTCCCTGGCCGGCCCCTGGATGGTCGACCACCAGGCGCTGCGCTCGATGGCCCTCGGGGCGATGACCGTGGTCGCGGTCTCGATCCTGGCCGCGACGACGCTGCTGCCGGCGCTGATCGCGATGCGGGGCGAACGCGTCCTCCCAGGCGGGGTCATCGGGCGGGTCGAGCGGTTCCTCAAGCACAGGGTTCTGCGCCGGTCGGTGGTCGCTGCGGCGCCGGCGAGCGTCACCGGCCCGAGCCGCTTCTGGTCGAACTGGACGGCACGGGTGATGGCCCATCCCTGGACCGCGGTGATCGAGCTGGAGGGTTTCGACCACGTGATCGTCCTCTCGGCCGAGGGCCTCGACGCCCAGCGCGCGGACGCGCGAACGCTGGTCACCCTGCTGCACCTGCGCGACATGGCCGAACGACGCGAAGCCAAATTCACGATCGTCAGCGAGATGATCGATGACCGCAACCGTCAGCTGGCCGAGGTGACGAGGGTCGACGACGTGATCGTCAGCGACAAGATAATCAGCCTGATGCTGACCCAGATCTCCGAGAACCGCGAGCTATCCCAAGTCTTCGGCGAGCTCTTTTCGGCCGGTGGCAGCGAGCTCTACCTGCGGCCGGCGAGCGACTACGTGCGCCCCGCCCGCGAGGTCTCCTACGCGACCGTCGTCGAGGCGGCGCGGAGGCGCGGCGAGTGCGCGATCGGTTTCCGGGCCGGGGCGAAATTGGAGGACCCGGGCAGTGGCTTCGGCGTCCGCATCAACCCGGCTAAGTCCGAGCGGGTGACCCTCGTCGAGGGGGATCGAGTGATCGTTCTAGCCGAAGGGCTGGGAGGAGCGGTGGCAAGGGGGCTCGACGACACATAGGATCGTCGTCGTGGCCGAGGGAGCGCCAACGGGAGTGGACCAGCTCGCCTTCGCCGGCGCGGCCCGCCAGGCCGAGATGGTGCGGGCCGGCGAGGTCTCTCCGACCGAGCTGGTCGGCCTTCATCTGGAGCGGATCGAGCGCCTCGACCCCCAGCTGAACTCCTTCCGGGTCGTCCTCGCCGAGCGGGCGATGCTCGAAGCCGAACAGGCCGAGGCGCGAATTAAGGGCGGCGACGAGCGGCCGTTGCTCGGCGTTCCGATCGCGCTCAAGGACTCCGTCGACCTGGCCGGCGAGCTGACTACCAACGGCACCGACGGCTTCCCGGACCCGGCCGGCGCCGACTGCGAGATGGTCCGGCGCCTGCGCGAGGCGGGCGCGATCGTCGTCGGCAAGACGCTGCTGCCGGAGCTGGCGATCTGCGGCTTCACCGAGTCGGCGACCTGGGGGGTCAGCCGCAACCCCTGGGACCCCCAGCGCACGCCGGGCGGCTCCAGCGGCGGTTCCGCCGCGGCCGTCGCCGCCGGCCTGGTCCCGATCGCCTCGGCCTCCGACGGTGCCGGCTCGATCCGCATCCCCGCCGCCTGCTGCGGCGTGTTCGGGCTGAAGCCGCAGCGGGGCAGGGCCTCGCTGGCGCCCGACCGCGAGCACTGGAACGGCCTCTCGGTCAACGGCTGCGTCAGTCGCACGGTCCTCGACACGGCACTGTGGCTCGACGTGGTTTCCGGCGGTTCCGAGGAGCCTGGCGCGCCGCCGCCACCGGAGCGTCCCTTCGTCGAGGCGGCGAGGACGGCGCCGGGCAAGCTCCGTATCGCCTTCTCCAGCGCGCCGCCGCGGGCGGTGGCGCCACCGACGGTCTCCGACGAGGCCAAGGGCACCGTCTCGGAGATGGCGGAGGTGCTGCGCGCTCTTGGTCACGAGACCGCCCAGCAGGATCCCGACTGGGGGATGATCGCCAACAACATGGTGCCGCGCTACCTGCGCGGAGTCGCCGAAGACTTCGCTCGGGTCCCGAGGCCGGAGCGGCTGGAAAGGCGGACCCGTGGGATGGCGAAGCTGGGAGGCCTGATTCCGGAGAAG
>DATAIY010000341.1:0-4804 GCA_036262475.1 Solirubrobacterales bacterium | reverse complement strand
GAGGCTCTCTATCGTGCCGTAGCGGCGCCAGGCCGCGTTCACGACCTTGCCGCGCTCGGCCGGGTCGCTCACCTCGCGCAGCGCCGGGTGCATCCCGGCCCGCGCGAACAGGTTGCCGCCGATGATCGCAGCCAGGCCGATGACTTCAGCTGCCCGCCCCGCGGTGACGATCGTGTCGCGTTCGAAGCTCACCTCAACCTCGACCTTACCCTGAAGCTGATCGAATCGAACGGCGCCCGGGCCACTGCTGCTGATCGGCGTGCGCCACACCCTGCCGCGTCGTGCCGCCGCGGTCGAGCGGCTGCTTGTCGATCCAAGCTCCCTGCAGCTTTCTGACCATCCCGGCGCACTCGCGAGGGCCCCCGGCTTCTGGTGCTGGACACCGACGGTCGATCTACGAAACCGAAGGTCACTGGTTCGAATCCCGTCGGGCGCGCTCGGATCGCCGGAACGGGTGGAGCTACCTGCTGCCCCCATTGACGAAATCGGAGAGCCGGAAATCCGGATCTTCCCCGAACTCCTCCAGCAGTCGCTTGCGGAAGGACGCGTAGCGGCGCTTTGCCTTGCCACGGCGACCCTGCTCGATGTAGATACCGATCAGCGCCCGCTGAGCCTCGGTGTCAAGTGGCTCCAGATCAGTGTTCCGCTCGAGGAAGGTTGCGGCCGCAGCCAGGTTGCCCTCGGTGCGGTGGTGTTCGGCCAGTCTTTTCAAGGCCCGGACAGCGAGGCTTCTCAACCTCTCACGCTCGGCAAACGCCCACTCGGCGAAGGGCTCCTCCACAAACAGGTCTCCGCGGTAGAGATCGATCGCCTGCTCGAGGTGAGATATTTCCTGCGAGCGCTCCTCAGCCGTCTTGGCAGAGCCCTCGAGCCCTGCAAACAGCAGCGTCTCAAACTCGTCGATGTCGAGGGCGACGTGGCGATCCAGGGAGTAAGCGCCGGCGGTCGTCGACGTGATGAACGGCGAGTCGGATCTCGGCGCCCGGGCGGGCTCGAGCCGCTCTCGCAGGACGTGGACGAAGTAGCGGACCGTGTTGCGGCCCTTCTCGCCTGTCTCCGGCCAGAGGGCCTCGACAATCTCGTCCACGTGAGCCGGCCGGCCGCGCTGGCAGACCAAGTACTTGAGCAACTCGCCAGGCTTCTGAAAGAGCCAGTCTCCCTCTAGCGTGGCCTCCTCGGCCTCCACCGTGGTTGGACCAAGCGCCCGGATCCGTAGCTGCGTCTCCCCCATCCAGTGCAGGTCGGTTCGCCGCCGGCGGTCGCGCAGCGCGGCGGGGCGCAGGTGAATCAGCACCTGGGAGCTGTTGTGAGCTGCTCGGGCGGCGGTGACCCAGATCGCGCCGGTCGGGTGCTCGGGCGGCATGTCGAGACGCATCTCCGGCAGGCAAACCTCCGAGGCGGCGGCGAGCCTGGTGATGCAGTGGCTCACTAAGGGCTGCTTGCGGCCACAACCGAAAAGCGAGCAACAGGTCGCGTTCTCAGGCCAGCCGCCGTGGTTGACGGCGATCATCCGGCGCGCCATCTCGTTGGCCTCGATCACCAGACCCTCGGCGTCGGTGACGACGAGGCCGAAGCCCAGCTGGTCCTCGACCTCACCGGCGATGCCTGCGGGCGACGCGGTTGCGGTCGGGCGCTGGATCTTGACGACCCGCCCCTTCTTCCAACCCTCGTTCTGGCCCGAGCCATTCTGGCCCGAGCCCTTCTTCTTGGATTTCTGGTCCTTCGCTTTCACGGTGTCGTTATTCACGCCTCTAACCGGGGTTGCCAGCGCCGATCGGTCTGCACGGTTAGGTGATCGGCACAAAGCGCTTCCGACTCCTTAACGTCGCAAGCGGGTCGATATTTCTGACGTCGTGTCTCCACCTTCCCGCACCCCTCTGCTCGTCGAGCCGGGTCAATTCGGGATCGACTGGCCGTTCGATACCAGAATTTCGACGTGGAATGTCCAAAAAATGGGGACAAATCCGTACCTAACACCAGCCGAGCCTAGCCGCAAATAGCGGCCTTGTAGACCGGTGGGCATGGCCTCAGACCAGGAAGAGCAAGGCGGAAGGATGGCAGCGGTATCGGCAGCCACCCGGCGCCTGTTCCTACCGGTAGCGGTTCTCGCGGTCGGCCTGCTCGGGCTGAGCGCGCAGACGGCGGCCGCCGCCCCCTGCGATCCGCCCATTCAGAACCCGATCGTCTGCGAGAACTCGAAGCCGGGGAATCCCCCCAGCGAATGGGATGTCGAAGGCGCCGGCGACCCGAGCATCCAGGGCTTCGCCACCGACATCAGCGTCAATCACGGCGAGACGGTCCACTTCAAGATCGACACCGCTTCGACGGCCTACCACCTCGACATCTACCGGATGGGCTACTACGGTGGCGACGGCGCCCGCAAGGTGGCGACCGTCCAGCCGTCGGCGAGCCTGCCGCAGGTCCAGCCCGCCTGCCTGAACGAACCGGAAACCGGGCTGGTGGACTGTGGCAACTGGAGCGAATCCGCGTCCTGGGCGGTTCCGGGGGACGCGGTCTCGGGCATCTACTTCGCCAAGCTGGTGCGCGACGACGCGGAATCCGAAGGCAGTCACATCCTCTTCATCGTCCGCGACGACAGCAGTCACTCGGCCCTGCTCTTCCAGACCTCCGACACCACCTGGGAGGCCTACAACCGCTACGGCGGCAACAGCCTGTACCAGGGCGGTGCGGAACAGACTCTGGCCGAACGGGCCTACAAGGTCAGCTACAACCGCCCCTTCACCACACGCGGTCCCTTGCCGGAAGACTCGCCGTTCAATGCCGAGTACCCGATGGTCCGCTTCCTCGAGCGAAACGGCTACGACGTCTCCTACTTCACCGGCGTCGACGCGGATCGCCGCGGCGGCGAGATCCTCAACCACAAGACCTACCTCTCGGTCGGTCACGACGAGTACTGGTCCGGGACCCAGCGCGCCAACGTCGAAGCCGCTCGGAACGCGGGAGTCAACCTCGCCTTCTTCAGCGGCAACGAGTCCTTCTGGAAGACCCGCTGGGAGAACAGCATCGACGGGTCGGGCACCGAACACCGCACACTGGTCTCCTATAAGGAGACCCACGCCAACGCCAAGATCGATCCCACCGCCGCCTGGACCGGCACCTGGCGCGACCCGCGCTTCAGCCCTCCAGCCGACGGTGGCCGCCCCGAGAACGCGCTGACCGGCACCATCTTCATGGTCAACTCCGGCACGTCCGCGATCGAAGTACCCGCGGCCGACGGCAAGATGCGCCTCTGGCGAAATACGAGCATCGCCAACCTGGCGCCCGGGGCCACGGCGACCCTGGCGGAAGGCACCCTCGGATACGAGTGGGACGAAGATCTCGACAATGGCTCGAGGCCCGCCGGCCTCGTGGATCTGTCGTCGACCAGCCGGAACGGGGTCGAAGTGCTCCAGGACAACGGCTCGACGTACGGGCCGGGTCAGGCCACCCACCACCTGACCCTCTACCGCGCTCCCAGCGGGGCGCTGGTCTTCGGTGCCGGCACCGTCCAATGGTCCTGGGGCCTCGACGGCAATCACGACCGCGGCGGCTCCACTGCCGATCCGCGCATGCAGCAGGCGACGGTGAACCTGCTGGCCGACATGGGGTCCCAGCCGGCCAGCTTGCAGGGCGACCTGGTGCCCGCGACGGCCTCGACCGACACCCAGGCGCCGACCTCGACCATCCTGGCGCCCACCGCCGGCTCCAACGTCGCCAGCGGCCAGCCGACCACGATTAGCGGCACCGCCACTGATGCGGTGGGAGAGACCGAAGGTGGCCAGGTCGGTGGGGTTGAAGTCTCCACCGACGGCGGCGTCAGCTGGCACCCCGCGCAGGGCCGCAACAGCTGGACCTACTCCTGGACCCCGGGCGCCGCCGGCAGCGCCACGATCAAGGTGCGAGCGGTCGACGACAGCGGCAATCTCGAGAGTCCGGGCGCCGGGGTGACCGTCAACGTCACCGCCCGCACCTGTCCCTGCTCGATCTGGGACAGCTCGGTCACACCCCCGGTGGAGACCGACAACGCAGCGGTTGAGCTCGGGGTCAAGTTCCGCTCCGACGTGAACGGGTTCATCACCGGCATTCGCTTCTACAAGGGCTCCCAGAACACCGGAACCCACGTCGGGCATCTCTGGTCCACGGATGGGACGATGCTGGCGGAGGCGACCTTCACGGAAGAGAGCAGCTCCGGGTGGCAGGAAGCGTCATTCGGCGCCCCGGTTCCGATCACGGCGGGCACCACGTATATCGCCTCCTATCACGCGCCCCAAGGCAACTACGCCGCCAGCGGAAATTACTTCGCCAGCGGCTTCGACAGCCCGCCCCTGCACGCGCTCGCCGACGGGGTCGACGGCGCCGACGGCGTCTACAAGTACGGGAGCTCGGGGAGCTTCCCCACCG
Source organism: Solirubrobacterales bacterium (assembly GCA_036262475.1). Classification (GTDB taxonomy): domain Bacteria; phylum Actinomycetota; class Thermoleophilia; order Solirubrobacterales; family 70-9; genus VAYN01. The sequence goes on along the minus strand of DATAIY010000341.1, from coordinate 403 downwards.
AAACCTACAACGCGAGCAACTACTGGGTCGACGTCGTCTTCAATGACAACGTGGGGCCGGACACGACGCCCCCCACGATCAGCTCGCGCTCGCCGGCGAGCGGCAACAGCGGGGTCGCCACCGGGGGGGACGTCACCGCGACCTTCAACGAGCCGATGGCCCCCGCCACGATCGACGGGACCACGGTCCAGCTGCGCGACCCGTCGAACGCGGTGGTCCCGGCCACGGTCAGCTACAGCGCCGGGCAGCGGCGGGCGACGCTGCATCCGAGCAGCCCGCTCCAGAACTCGACGGCCTACACCGCGACGGTCAAGGGAGGGGCCGGCGGCGTCAGCTGGCACCCCGCGCAGGGCCGCAACAGCTGGACCTACTCCTGGACCCCGGGCGCCGCCGGCAGCGCCAC
>DATAIY010000340.1:0-2749 GCA_036262475.1 Solirubrobacterales bacterium | reverse complement strand
GAGCTGCGACTGACGGCATGGTGCGTCTCTCTCAGGCCAGCCCGCCAATGGCGGGCGCCGAGCCGCCAGGTCCCTGGCCAGGCGAGCGTATCGACGATGTCGCGGATCCTGACAGTGTGAAGGTCGTAGGCGTCGCGCGCGGGGGCCATCAGGGCGCTGGGGCCGATCAGGACATCGCCGCCGAGCGTCCGGGTCAGGTGGGCTCCTAGGAACGGCAGGTCCGGCTCGGGAACCGGGTAGACGTTAGCCCGGACGAGTTCGGCGGCGGCCGGTGGCAGCCGCAGGTAGCCGCCTCGGAAGGGGACGATCCGAGGGTCCGCCGGAGCCCCGCAAGTGACGGCGAGCCGATCCGACCAGAGGCCGGCACAGAAGACCGCAGCGGACGCCGAAGTCGTCCCCCGAGTGTGGTGGATCCTGATCCGTTTGGCGTCGATCTCGGCGCTGCCGACGGCCGCGCCCATGTGGATCTCGCCCCCCGCCCGCCTGACGTCGTCGGCGAAGGCCTCGGCGACGGTGACGAAGTCGACAACGCCGGTCGTCGGCGAGTGCAGGGCGGCGACGCCGCGGGCGTGGGGCTCCACCTCGGCGATCTCGCCGGCGTCGATCCGGCGCAGGTCGGGGACTCCGTTGGCCCGGCCTCTGCGTCCGAGCTCGTCGAGCCGACCCAGCTCCGTGTCGTCGACCGCGACGACGAGCTTGCCCGAGCGCTGGTGGGGAATCTCGCGCTCCTCGCAGTAGGCGTACATCTCCCGCGCCCCTTCGACGCAGAGGCGCGCCTTCAGGGAGCCCGGCTCGTAGTAGAGGCCGGCGTGGATCACCCCGCTCGAGCGTCCGGTCTGGTGGCGGCCGATCCGGTCTTCGCCCTCGAGGACGTCAATCCTCGCCCCTGGGCGCCTGCGGAGAATCTCGCGGGCGACGGCGAGGCCGACGATGCCGCCGCCGACCACGGCGACTTCGCACTCCCTGGCGGGCGGCGTGTTCAAAGCGATCCCATCGACGTCAGTGCGCCTCGTCGGAGGCGTGCGCCGGGGGCGCGACTCCTCCGCCAGCGAGGTGATCTCGAGCTGGCCATGGGCCGTTGAGGTTCTGGGACCAGCACCGGTAGCAGCGCAGCCAAGCCGAGCGGTCGCCGTTCAGTTCGGTCATCGCTTCATTGTCGCGGCGGTGCGACCCCGGTCCCTCATGGGCGATCGACCGCATCGACGACCAGCTGCGCGTAGAGCTTGGCGGCGCCGGGCTTGAGGTGGATTCCGTCCCAGAGCAGGTCTTCGTGGGTGTCCGCCACCGACTTCCAGTCGATCAGCGTCGTGTGCGGCCAGTCGCGGCCGGCTTCGGCGAGCGCGTGGTTGGACTCTTCGATCCAGCTGACCGGGGCGTGGTCGTTGATCAGGTACAGCTCCCCGACCTTGGAGGTCGCTTTCTGGATTGCTTCCATGTCTTCGCCGTAGAGAGGGCCGTTGTTGCCCATCTGGATGATCATCGCTTCGGGACGATGCCCTTCCTGGTCGAGGCGCTGGATGATTTCGACGAATTCGTTCGCCTGGCGACCGACCATTGCGCTCATCGAGAATCCCGGGCCGAGTTTGGCTGCGAGCTCGTCGCGAGCGCCGATCATCACCGAGTCGCCGAGGGCTATGATCCGCCGCGGATGTTTGCGCGGCACCGGTTTCTTGGGTTCTTTGGCGACCGCGAGGCCTGGAAGACGGTCGGGGCCGCGCGGGACCGAGTGGGAAGGGGTCGGGCGCGAGTGCACCGGGCGGGCGACGACCCGAGCCGAGGTCGCGGTCGAGGCGGCGGCCGCGTTGACGCGGTTTCCGCCACCGTCGAAGAGTCCGCTCCAGCCGACCAGGGCGACCACCGCCAGCACCCCGAAGGCCAGCGCCGGCCGGGCCACCCGTAGCCAGCCGTCGGGCAGCGATGGCCGCTTCGCCTTGCCGTGGAAGGGCAGCTCGACGTAGCGGTATGAGAGATCCGCAAGCAGCGCCACCAGCGCCAGCTGGAGCGGGATCAGCACGCCTTTGGGCAGGTTGACGTCGACTCCTGGGCGGGTCAGGACCAGCACCGGCCAATGCCAGAGGTAGAAGCTGTAGCTGCGCAGGCCGAGCCAGAGGACGGGAGGCTGGCCAAGCAGGCCGCCGAGCCTGGAAGCGGGGTGGGCGAGCACGGCCAGCAGCAGCGCGGTGACGATCGCCAGCCAGAGGTAGCCGCCGTGGTAGAGGGCGATGTCGTAGTCGTGGACGTGGATAAAGCTGAGCACGATGTAGGCCAGGGCGAGGACGCCGATCACGTCGAGGATCGGTCCGACCAGAGGGCCCGTCTTGCGGCGCCGCAGCTCACTCGGGCTCCAGACCAGGGCCAGGGCGACGCCCATCAGCAGCCCGACCGCGTGGGTGTCGGTGCCGTAGTAGACGCGAGAGGCGTCGGAACCCGGGTTGAAGAGGATCCAGGCGAGGACGACCGAGCCGATCGCCCCGGCGAGTACGCCGAGGACCAGGCGGCCGCGCCCGAACAGCTTCATCCCGGCGGCGAAGACGACCGGCCAGAAGAGGTAGAACTGCTCCTCGACCGAGAGCGACCAGAGATGCGTGAACAGCGACGGCGCCTGGAACTGTTCGAAGTAGGACTGCTGGCTGAAGATGAAGTGCCAGTTGGCGAAGTAGAGAAGCGAGGCGCCGGCGTCGCCTCTCAGCGCGTCGATCCGGTCCGGCTCGAGGATCGCGGCGGCGATCATCGAGACCGCGATCAGGAC
>DATAIY010000339.1:0-10149 GCA_036262475.1 Solirubrobacterales bacterium | reverse complement strand
CCGCCGAGCTGCGCCCGAGCGGCCGCCGCCACAGCAAGGAGCGCGACGCTCGCGCCGTCCGCCACCACTACGACGTCTCCAACGAGTTCTTCGAACTCTTCCTCGGCGAGACGATGGTCTATAGCTGCGCGATCTTCTCCCGCGGTGCGAAGACGCTCAAGGAGGCGCAGGAAGAGAAGCTGGAGATGGTCGCCCGCAAGCTGGAGCTGAAGCAGGGCGACCGCGTGCTCGACGTCGGCTGCGGCTGGGGCGGCTTCCCGCTCTGGGCGGCGACCAAGCACGGCGCCAGCGTGGTCGGGATCACCCTCTCGCCCCCGCAGGCCGAAAAGGCGCGGCAGCGGGCCGAGGAGGCCGGGGTCGCCGACCGGGTCGAGATCCACGTGATGGACTACCGCGACCTCGCCGGCGAGCGCTTCGACGCGATCGCCAGCATCGGCATGGTCGAGCACGTCGGCGCCGCCCAGATCGACCTCTACGCGCGGACCCTGGCCGGCCTGCTGGAGCCGGGCGGGCGCCTGCTCAACCACGGCATCACCCGCCTCCGTCACAGCGACGGCGAGGCGGGCCCGTTTTCGGAGCGCTACGTCTTCCCCGACGCCGCCCCGCTGCACCTCTCGCGGAACCTGATGGCGCTCGAACGGGCCGGCTTCGTCACCCGCCATGTCGAGGAGTTCGGCGCCGACTACGCCGAGACGCTGCGCCACTGGGCCCGCAACCTGGACGAAAACCTCGAGGAGGCGACCCGCCTCGCCGGTCCGGAACGGATCCGCGTCTGGCGCCTCTACCTGCGCGCGGCGCGCAACGGCTTCGAGTCTGGCTTCACCTCGATCTACCAAGCGCGCTGCACGCTTGGGATCTAGCTCCTAGAGCGGAAAACCGTCGGTGACGTCCGCGATCGCCCAGTCGGCGCCCGCGTCGCGTTGTTCCTCGACGCTGTAGCTGCCGGTCGCGACGCCGACGACGCGGATGCCGGCGCCGTGGCCGGCTTTGACGTCGCGCGGGGTGTCGCCGACGGCGATCGTCCCGGCTGGGTCAAGTGGCTTACCGGAGACCTCTCCCCCGCGCTCCATCGCCCTCTTGGTGAGCTCGGTGCGGTCGCCGGAATCGGAGCCGTAGCCGCCGAAGGCGAAGAAGCGGTTAAGGTCGGCGCGGGCGAGCTTGATGTGGGCCGCGGATTCGATGTTGCCGGTGACCAGGCCGAGCAGGATCCCCTGCTCGGCCAGCCGGGGAAGGAGCTCCTCGATCCCGGGCAGCACCCGGTAGCCGTCGGACTCGGAGACCGCGTCGGCGAGGTGACCGAGGTAGCTGGCGATCGCCGCGGCCCGCTCGGCCTCGGTCCCGTCGCGGCCGATCACCTCGCGGAAGACGACCTTGGCGATTTCGGGGTCGGTCATGCCGGCGTGGGTGTGTTCCGCGATGTCCGCTTCGACCCCGTGCAGGTCGAGGAAGGCCCGCTGCCAGGCGACGGCTCCAGCGCCGCCGGTGTGCAGCAGGGTCCCGTCGATGTCGAAGAGCCCCGCGCGAATCACGCCGGCGAACCTAGCGCGGAGCGGTGCTGCCTCGCAGGTGCGCGCGGTGCGAGCGACTCCTGGCGGAGGCCACCGCATCGCCGCGAACGAAGCGGTGGCGGCGTGCTCGGCCACTCCGGGGGCGTTTTTCGGCTGAGGCTTCGGCCGCCAGGCTCGTGCCCGGCCCGGCGGCGGCGGGCGGGTCGGTGGCCGTGAGGCCGGAGCCGGAGAGCGAGGCGGTGTAGGTGCCGGCAGCGCCGCGAACCCGCAGCGTCGCCCCCTTGGCCCCGGCGCCGTCGGGAGCGAAGCGGACCCGGACCAGGCACTCCTCGCCAGGAGCGAGCGAGGCTCCGGTGCATTCCTCGCCGGCGAGGGCGAACTGGTCGAGGTCGGCGCCGACGATCGCGACGCTGTCGAGGTCGAGCGGCGCGCCGCCTTCGTTGCGAACGGCGAAGCTATGGCCAGCGCTCTTGGTGCCGGCGGTCTGGTAACCGAAGTCAAAGGAGGAGGGCGCGAGCGTCACCGCGGGGTTCAGACCGTCGCCAGTCAGCGTCACCATCGTGCCCCCTTCGCCTTCGCCGAAGAAGGCGAGACGCGCGGTCTTGGTTCCGGAGCCCTGCGGCGTAAAGCGAACGTGCGCCGTGCAACTGCCGGCGGGCATCAACGGCGCGCCGGTGCAGTTCTCGTCGAGCAGGCGGAAGCTGCCGGCGTCACCGCCGGCGATGACGCCGATGAAGAAGCCGGCGGAGACGTTGCCGCTGTTGGCGATGACGATGGTCCGGGTAGGCCCGTTGGTGCCGACTGTGGCCGCACCGAAGTCAGCCGGGCTCGGCGCGGCTTCGATGATTGGCCGGCCGCCTCCTCCGGCGAGTTCGGCGGCGAAGCTTTCGCCGTTGGAGCTGGCCTGGAGCTGGGTCGCGACGGACCCGGTTTCGTTGGGACCGAAGTAGATCTGGATCGAACAGGTTTCGCCCGGTTCCATCCAGCGCCCGAAGCAGTCGCTGTTGCCGAACCAGAAGCCGTTCGAGTTGCCGCCGTTGAAGCTCAGCGAGTTCACCTGCGCCCCCGCTTCGCCGTCGTTCTTCAGCTGGAAGCTGGTCGAAGCCGCTTCCGAGTGGACCGGCCGGATGCCGAAGTCGTAGCTGCCGGGCTGGAAGGAGAAATGGGCCGGGACGCCGGTGCCGGAGACCGCGAAGGTCTCTTCCGGACGGCCACCGTTGAACTGGATGTGGGCAGTCGCGTGCTTTTCGCCCACACTGCCGGGCGCGAAGCTGATCCAGGTCGAGCATTGCTGGCCCGAAAAGAGGGCGCCGCAGTTGTAGTTGCCCAAGTTGAAGGCGGCGGCGTCTTCGCCGTCGAGGTAGATGTTTTCGATCGAGGCTTCTTCTCCGCCTTCGTTGTAGATGGTGATTTCGTGCGTCGGCGTCTGGTTGCCCACCGTCGTCGCCGGGAAGCTGACCGGCGAGGGCGAGACCACCAGCGGCAGGCCGCTGCCTTCAGGCGGCGCGGCGAGACCCGATGCCGGCAGGATGGCGGCAACGAGAAGCAGCGCGGAGAGGACAAAGACGATGGCGCCGATCGGCCTCGGCGGGGCGAGTTTGGGCATGCCACCTCATCGGGCACAGCGGGCGCTCGCTTTCGGTTTGGATGGGATCCTTCATCAAACCCGGGCCGCGCCGCCGCGGCGGCTATTGCTCGTGTTCCAGCAGGTCGCGCTGGCTGAGCGTGTAGAGCAGGCCCAGCGAGGGCAGGACCAGCACGGCGGCGACCGCGAAGACGATGAAGACGATGTCAAGGGTTGGATCGGGGGCGGCGGCTTCGCCGATCTTGAGGTTGGTCGGCAGCAGGTAGGGGAACTGAGCGACCCCCCAGCCCCAGATCACCGCCACCACAGCTCCTGCGGCGAGCGGGCGCAGGGGCCGCCGACCGCCCCCCAGCAAGACCACCAGCAGGCCTCCGCCGCAGAGCGCCGAGAGGACGACCAGCGGCAGGCCCTGGTCGGTGAGGCGGTCGAAGATGTAGCGCGCTTCGGCGTGGAGCTCGACCAGGCCGATCGCCGCCGCGACCCCCGCGACCGCCCCGGCCGCGAGGGCGCGGCGGACGAAGTAGCGCTCGAGATCTTCTTCGCCGGCGCGGCGGGCGTCGCCGACCAAGAAGACGGCGGAGAGGTATGCCCCGGTGGCGACGAACATCGCCCCGGTCAGTAGCGGCAGCGGCTCGAGCCAGCTCGAGAAGGGGTCGCCGTTGCCAGTGGCCGGGACGTTGCCCGAGGCGATCGCGCCGACGACGGCGCCCATGAAGAACGGGGTCAGGACCGAGGACAGCGCGAAGGTCGCTCCTGCCGCCCGCCGCGCCGCGAGCCCCTCGATCGACTTGCGGAAGGCGAAGCCCGAGCCGCGCAGAACGATCCCCACCGCGGCCAGCGCGATCGGCACGTAGAGCGTCGTCATCACGGCGCTGAAGGCCGGCGGGAAGGCAGTCCAGAGGACGACGAGGATGAAGATCAGCCAGACGTGGTTGGCCTCCCAGACGGGGGTCAGCGAGCGCTGGATCAACGCCCGCGGGCGCTCCCCCTTCTCTGCGTCGCCGGCGATCAGGTCCCAGAGGCCCCCGCCGAAGTCGGCCCCACCAAACAACGCATAGAACGTCGCCCCGACCCAGAGGATTGCCGCCGCGGCGTCGGCCCTGCTCATCGGCACACCCCGTCGATGGGCCTAAAGACCTCCGTATCGGCGTATTTCCGGCCCATCAACCTCATGGTGCGGCCTCGGTCGGGGGTGCGTAGGGGGTGCCGCCGGGTTCGGGGACGCCTTCGCGCCAGCGGCGGGACATGCCGCGGAGGACGAGGATCGCGATCGTCCCGATCGCCGCGTAGAGCAGCAGCACGGCACCAAAGCTGAACCAGATCCCGTGCGCCGGCGTCACCGCTTCGGCGGTCCGCATGTAGCCCTGGACGATCCAGGGTTGGCGACCGACCTCGGTGACGATCCAGCCACACCAGAGCGAGAGCACGGCGAGCGCGCCCGAGATCGCCACCACCCGCAGGAACCACGGGGTCCTGGGGATGTCGCGGCGTTTCCACCAGACCCAGGCGACCCAGGCGCCGAGCGCGATGAACAGAGTGCAGATGCCGATCATCGCGTCGAAGGCGAGGTGCAGCAGCGTGTTCGCCGGCGGCCGTTCGTCCTTCGGGATGTCGTTGAGTCCCCTCACCTTGGTGTCGGCGCTGAAGCCGACCAGAAAGGAGTCGAGGTCGGGAATCGGGAGCGCCGCCTTGACCCCGTTGGAGGTGCAGATGCCGCCGATGTACTCGGTCTGGTGGGTGCCGGTTTCCTGGATGCACTCCATGCCGGCGAACTTGGCCGGCTGGCGGTCGGCGACCGCGCGCGCCGCCGTGTCGCCGACGAGGAACTGCAGCGGCGCCGCGATCAACCCGATCGAGAGCGGGATCAGCAGCCCGAGCCGGTGCAGGCGGTCGCGCCGGCCTTTCAACATCCCGGTCGCGTAGATCGAGGCGACGAGGAAGCCGACGACGATGTAGGCGGCGAGGATCATGTGCGGCACCTCGTAGCCGGTCGCCGGGTTGAAGAGGACTTCGAGCGGTTCGGTGTCGATGACCACCCCGGCGGCACTTAGCCTGAAGCCCTGCGGTTGGTTCATCCAGGAGTTGGCGGCGACGACGGCGAAGGCGCCGCCGATGCCGGTGATGACCATCGGCACTCCGGCCCAGAAGTGAGCCCAGCCGCTCAGCCGCTTCCAGCCGTAGATGTAGATCGCGAGGAAGATCGCCTCGGTGAAGAAGAAGATCCCCTCGATCGCGAAGGCGATCCCGAAGGCGGCGCCGAAGCGTTCGATGAACTTCGGCCAGAGCAGCCCGAACTCGAAGGTGAGAACGGTGCCGGTGACGGCGCCGACGGCGAAGGTCAGCGCCATCGCCTTCGACCAGCGCCGGGCCAGCTCCATCGCGTCGGAGTCGCCCCGCTTGAGCCCGAGGTAGTTGGCGATCAGGATCGTCGCCGGCAGGGCGACGCCGAGGCAGGAGAGGACGATGTGGAAGCCGAGGGTGAAGGCCATCTGCTCGCGCGCGGCGAGCAGGTTTGACGCCGACGCGGCCAGGGGAAGCGCGTCGAGCGAGGGCATGGGCGGGGACCCTATTCCTCGCGCCGGGCGTGCCGGTAACGGCGGATCAGCGCGTTGGTGGAGCTGTCGTGGCGCAGCTTCGGTTCGGCCTCGGCCTCGAGCTCGGGGATGATCGCGACGGCCAGGATCTTGCCGAGCTCGACCCCCCACTGGTCGAAGGAGTCGATCCCCCAGGTCGCCCCCTGGGTGAAGACGCTGTGCTCATACAGGGCAACGAGCGTGCCGAGCGTCTCCGGGGTGAGGCGGTCGGCGAGGATCGTGTTGGAGGGGCGGTTGCCCTCCATCACCCGGTGCGGCACGACCTCCTCCGGGGTTCCCTCAGCCCGCACCTGCTCGGCCGTTTTGCCGAAGGCGAGCGCCTCGCCCTGGGCGAAGACGTTCGACATCAGCAGATCGTGGTGATTGCCGAGCGGGTTGTTGGAGTGGAAGAAACCGATCAAGTCGCAGGGGATCAGCCGCGTGCCCTGGTGGATCAGTTGGTAGAAGGAGTGCTGGCCGTTGGTCCCCGGCTCGCCCCAGTAGATCGCGCCGGTGTCGTAGTCGACGTGGCCGCCGTCGAGGGTGACGTGCTTGCCGTTGGACTCCATCGTCAGCTGCTGCAGGTAGGCGGGGAAGCGGTGCAGGTACTGGTCGTAGGGGAAGACGCCGCTGGTCTGGGCGCCGAAGAAGTCGGCGTACCAGACCGAGAGCAGACCCATCAGCATCGGCAGGTTGGTGGCCGGCGGCGCTTCGCGGAAGTGCTCGTCCATCGCGTGGAAGCCGGCCAGCATCTCGGCGAACCGGGCGGGGCCGATCGCCAGCATGGTCGAGAGCCCGATCGCCGAGTCCATCGAGTAGCGGCCTCCCACCCACTCCCAGAAGCCGAACATGTTGTCGGTGTCGATGCCGAACTTGGAGACCTCCTCGGCGTTGGTGGAGACCGCGACAAAGTGCTTGGCGACGGCCGCCTCCTCGCCCCCGAGGCCCGCCAGGCCGGAAAGGAGCCACCCACGGGCGCTCACAGCGTTGGTCATCGTCTCCAGCGTCGTGAAGGTCTTCGAGGAGATCACGAACAGCGTCTCCTCGGGGTCGAGGTCCCGGGTCGACTCGGCGAAGTCGGTGCCGTCTACGTTGGAGACGAAGCGGAAGGTCATCTCGCGGCGGCTGAAGTGGCGCAGCGCCTCGTAGGCCATCGCCGGACCGAGGTCGGAGCCGCCGATGCCGACGTTGACGACGTTGCGGATCGGCTTGCCGCTGTGGCCGCGCCACTCGCCGGAGCGAACCCGCTCGCAGAAGTCGCCCATCCGGTCGAGCGTCTCGTGGACCTCTTTGACGACGTCGACGCCGTCGACGAGGAGCGAGCGGTTGCGCGGCATCCGCAGCGCCACGTGGAGGACGGCGCGGTCCTCGGAGACGTTGATGTGCCGGCCGGCGAACATCGCTTCGCGGCGCGCCTCGACCCCGCGTTCGCGGGCGAGCTCGCCGAGCAGCATCACCGTCTCGTCGGTGATCCGGTTCTTCGAAAAGTCCAGATAGAGGCCGGCAGCGTCGGCGACGAGGCGTTCGCCGCGGCGTGGGTCGGCGTCGAAGAGGTCGCGCAGGTGGGCGCCGCGGATCTTCTCGAAATGGGCCTGGAGGTCCGACCAGGCCGGCAGCCCCCGCAGCGGCGACGTCTCGGTCAACCCGCAGCGACCCCGCGCTGGGACTCGATCGACTTCAGCAGTTCTTCCCAGGACTTGTCGAAGCTCTGCTTGCCCTCCTCCTGGAGGCGGGCGGCGAGGGCGGCGACGTCGATCCCGGCCTGCTCGAACTCGGCCAGGACGTTCTCGGCGTTGCCGCCGTCAGCCGGGAAGAGGTCACCGATCTCGCCGTGGTCGGCGAAGGCTTTCAGCGTCGGCTCGGGCATCGTGTTGACGGTGAAGGGTGAGGCGAACGCCCCGATGTAGAGGGTGTCGGAGGCGTCGGGGTCCTTGGTGCCGGTGCTGGCCCAGAGCAGCCGCTGGGGCCGCGCGCCCTCGTTCATCAGGCGCAGCCAGCGATCACAGGCGAGCAGCTCGTGGTAGGCGTGGAAGGCGCGGCCGCCGACGGCGATGCCGAGGCGGTTGCGCAGCTCGGCCGGGACCTCCTCGGCGACGGCGACGTCCCAGCGGCTGATGAAGAGCGAGGCGACGGAGGCGACGCTGGGATCGAGGCCCGCCTCGATCCGCCGTTCGATCCCCTTCATATAGGCGCCGGCGGCGGCGAGATACTGCCGGTCGTCGAACAGCAGGGTCACGTTGACCGGAATCCCGGCGAAGATCGTCTCCTCGATCGCGGTCAGGCCGACCTCGGTGCCGGGGATCTTGATGAAGAGGTTGTCGCGCTCGGCCTTGGCGTGGAGCGCTGCCGCCTGCTCGATCGTCGCCTCGGCGTCGTCGGCAAGCAGCGGCGAGACCTCGAGCGAGACGAAGCCGTCGACGCCGTCGGTGCGATCGTGGACGGCGGCGAAGAGGTCGGCGGCGTCGCGCAGGTCGGCGACGGCGAGCTCGAAGAAGACCCGTTCGCTGGCGTTGGCGCCGGTGCCCTCGCCGGCGTCGGCCCCGGCGCTGAGCTCGGCGATCTGCTCGTCGTAGGCGTCGCCTGCGGAGATCGCCTTTTCGAAGATCGACGGGTTTGAGGTCAAGCCGGTGACCGAGAGGTCGGCGATGTAGCCCGCGAGGACGCCCTCGCGCAGCATCGGCCTGGTGATGTTGTCGAGCCAGAGGCTCTGTCCCAGCTCGTGCAGCCGTGCGGTCGCCTTCATCGCTCCTCCTCCATCGCTGCCGCTCTCACTTTTCCGCCCTTCTCGACCGCTTCCCGCGCCACCGCGGCGATCTTGTCCGGGGTGAAACCGAACTCCTCCTCGATCTCCTTGAACGGCGCCGACTGGCCAAAGGTGTGGATGCCGATGATCGTGCCGTCGCTGCCAACGTAGCGCTCCCAGCCCAGCGTCGAGGCCTCCTCGATCGCGACCCTGACGGCGGGCCCGGGCGGCAGCACCTCGTCGCGGTAGGCGGCGTCCTGGCGGTCGAAGATCTCCCAGCAGGGCAGGCTGACGACCCGCGAGCGGATGCCCTCGCCGCTCAGCGTCTCGTGGGCGCCGACGGCGAGCTGGACCTCGCTGCCGGTCGCGATCAGGATCAGCTCGGGCTCGCCCTCGCAGTCGGCGAGCACGTAGCCACCACGGCGCGCCCCCTCGGCGGAGGCGTAGCGGGAGCGATCCAGCACCGGCACGTTCTGGCGGGTGAGCACGAGCGCGATCGGGTTGTGGGTCCGCTGCACCGCGATCCGCCAGGCCTCGGCGACCTCGTTGGCGTCGGCGGGCCTGATCACGTCCAGATGCGGGATCGCCCGCAGCGAGGCGAGCTGCTCGATCGGCTGGTGGGTGGGGCCGTCCTCGCCGAGCCCGATCGAGTCGTGGGTGAAGAGGTGGATCACCGGCAGCTCCATCAGCGCCGAGAGGCGAATGCCGGGGCGGCCGTAGTCGGAGAAGGTGAGGTAGGTCGACCAGAGCGGGCGCAGCTTCGAGAGCGACAGGCCGTTGCAGGCCGCCGCGGCGGCGTGTTCGCGGATCCCGAAGTGGATCTGGCGGCCGGCGAAGCTGCCGGGCTCGAAGTTGACGGCGCCGTCGAAGGTGAGGCGGACCGAGGTCGAGTCGGTGAGGTCGGCCGAGCCGGCGATCAGCCACGGGACCCGCTCCGCGATCGCGTTCTCGACCTTGTTGGAGGCCTTGCGGGTGGCGAGGCCCTTCTCTTCGTCGGCCTCGAATGAGGGGATGCCGGCGTCCCAGCCGTCCGGCAGCTCGCGCCGCTGCATCTGCTCGATCTGCGCCGCCAGCTCGGGGTTCTGCTCCCGGTAGGAGGCGAGGGTCTGCGCCCAGGCGGCGCGCAGCTCGGCGCCGCGCTTGCCGATCCCCTCCGCGAAGCGCTCCTGGACCCCGTCCGGGACGAGGAACTGCGCCTCCTCGGGCCAGCCGTAGGCCTGCTTGGTCAGCCGCACCTCCTCCTCGCCGAGCGGTTCGCCGTGGGCGGACTCGGTGTCCTGCTTGTTCGGCGAGCCCCAGCCGATGTGGCTGTCGACGACGATCAGGGTCGGCCGGCCGGTCTCGGCCTTGAACTCCTCGAAGGCGCGCCGGAGCAGGTTCGCGTCGTTGGCGTCACCGACCCGCAGGACGTTCCAGCCGTAGCCCTCGAAGCGGCTCAGCACGTCGTCGTCGTAGGCGAGGGCGGTATTGCCGTCGATCGTGATGTGGTTGTTGTCGAAGAGCCAGCAGAGGTTGTCGAGCCTGAGGTGGCCGGCGAGCGAGGCCGACTCGTGGGAGACGCCCTCCATCAGGCAGCCGTCGCCGGCGAGCGCGTAGACATCGAAGTCGAACAGCTCGGCGCCGGGGCGGTTAAAGCGCTCGGCCTGCCACTTGGAGGCGAGCGCCATCCCGACCGAGGTGGCTATCCCCTGGCCGAGCGGGCCGGTCGTCGTCTCGACCCCGGAGGTCCAGCGGTACTCG
>DATAIY010000338.1:0-3407 GCA_036262475.1 Solirubrobacterales bacterium | reverse complement strand
GTCGGCGACCGCCTCCGACACCGTGGCCGAGATCTCGATCCGCCGGCCGACCTTGTCGTGCTTTGGCTTGCCGGGGTGCCACTCGGGCTGCTCGCCTATCTCGCCTACCTTCAAATCAACTCGGGCGACCCGCTGGCGCCGTTTAACCAGCAGCATCACTGGCATCGGAGCTTTGTGCCACTCGGCGGGGTGCCGCCGGCATCTGGGAGGGAATCAAGGCCGTGATCTCCGTCATGCCGGGAGGCGCATCAGTGGTCGGCACGCATCTAAATGCCGACTCGATTACGAGGAGAATCGTCGAGCTCGCCGCTTTGATCCTCGCCGCCGTGCTGCTGCGCCTCTCTCTCTCTCTCTCTCTCTCTCTCTCTCTCTCCTGGAAGAGGCTCCCCTTGCCTTACACGGTTTCGCCGGGTTGGGCCTGTCGCTGGCGGTCTCGGCCCCCTCGCGCGTTGAGCCGTTGCGCTCGCTGCCTCGCTTTTCACCCTGGTGCTGTTCCCGCTGTGGATCGCATTGGCGCTGTGGGCTACTGAGCGGCGTCGAGTGCGCGCGGCGATCTTCATCTGCGCCCCACTGCTCGTTTTCTGGACCTTCCTGTTCGTGTCTTGGACTTGGGCCGCGTAGCTGGTAGCCGGCCCTGGCGCGGGAGCAGCTGCGCCAACAGGCTGCGAAGCTGCTGGACGCCAGAGCATGGGCATCGGCGAAAACACGCCAAACAAAGACCATCTGGCCCCGCCGGTGCAGTTGGGTGCAGTTGGGTGAGCCGACGCTTCGGGCTCGATGTGGTCCATCTGCATTCCGGGTCTTTACGCGCCCTTGGGGAGTTGCTTGCCGAGGCATCGCTAAGAAGCGCGAAATCCCAAGAAGGAGTCCAATCCATGAAGCGTCTCGCCCTCGCCCTTGCGGCGGCGCTCGCCGTTTCGGCGGCACTTCCCACCTATATCGCCGCAGCCAGCCCGCTGACCATCGCCCAAGCGCATCGGGAAATCGAACAGAAGGCCAAGCAGGCTTGCGCCCTTACCTGCGACGCCTTCGGGGTGCGGAGCATCAAGAGAATCTCCGGGAAGAAGGTGTCCGGGGTGGCCTTCGTGCGTCGCGGATCCCAGACGTGCACGGACAGAATAATCGTCACCAAGACGTCAACCGCCGGGCTGAATGTCCAGGCAGACGCCTATCCCGGCGGTTGGATCTGCCGCTGAGTCTGGAGCAGGTGGAGCGGAGTCTGATCCAACGCCCCGCCCCGCTTGGGCCTTCCTCCCGGGCTGCAACGCCAGTGCTCCGCTCGACGCGGATCGAGGGGTCCCCACATAACCTTTGCCGAGTCTTTGGCTGCCCCTTTCCGCAGGTTTCAGCCGCATCAGCGAGCCTTCGGCATATGCTGCAACAGCGGAAAAGCCGTTCGAGGGTCTGCGGGCACCAGAACCCCTGGGATCTCCGTCTGATCACCTACACACGCTACGGCGCAATGGTCGGTTGCCTGCAGTGCGGCACCTCATGGCTGATCCGCGCGACAAGCACGCGTCCGTTTCCCTATTCGAGCTATATGAGCGGTTGCTGGCGGAGCAAGCTCTAGGGGTGCACGCACACCCGCACACCCCCCCAATTGAGAGAAGCTTCTCCGAGCCCTCGACCCTCTCCTAGCTACTCGGATAATCGGAAACCCGCGTAAATCCGCGGGGACGGCTCCCGTGGCCTCGGAGATATATGTCCGCCGCGGGGTTAGTCGTTCGCGAGTGGCAGCGGCACGATTCGGTAGGCGTAGACATCGCCTTCACCGCCCCGGTCGACGTGCTCGACGTAGCCGTCGTGACGACGTTGAGCCTGCACCTGCGGCAATCCCTATCTCTCGCTGCCTGAAACGGGATGTAGCTTTGCGCGCGTGCTGCGGAGAAGAAGTTGGGCGACGGTGCAGCGGGTTGGCCACCGCCTGAGCGGCACCGGGAGGATGGGGGCTGCGCTGACCTTGACGGCGATCGCGTTCGGGAGCCTCGGCGTCGAATCGGCGAGCTCATCGAACGGAAGCGGCGGCACTCCGGTCGGCGCCCGCGAGGTGGTCGGCTGCACCTCCGGGGGCACAGTCGGAGTCGCCCACGGATCCCGCGGCCGCCGAATCGTCGCGCTGACCTTCGACGACGGGCCCAGCCTAAGTGCTCCCGGTCATAAGTTCCGCCACGGTCATGCGGCGAGGCGAAGCTGAGGCTCTCGAGCGCTCAACCGCTCGAACAGCGCAGTGAGGTCGTCGCGGGTGAAGTTCCACTCAAACGGCTCGGCCACCTCGTTCCAGTGGCGCTCGAACTCGTTCAGAGTCCGAGCGAGCACGCCGAGGTCGTCGAGGTCGTTTGGCGTGAGCGCCTTGCGCTGGAGGATCGAGAAGTAGATCTCGATTTGGTTCAGCCAGCTGGCGTGGGTGGGCAGGTGGACGAGGGTTAAGTTCTTCCACCGGCCCTGCAGGCGCTCGGTCGAGCGCCGGCCACGGTGGGAGGAGCCGTTGTCGACGATCCAGAAGACCCGCCGGGCAGAGGCGTAGGGCTGCTTCCTCATCACCTGGTGGACGAGGCGGTCAAAGGGCGCGATCCCGCCCTTGCGCTCGGAGCGGCCGAAGACCCGCGGCGCCCGCCCGCCGCGGCGGCCGATGTCGAGCGCGGCGAGGTAGGTGAGCGCGCCCTTGCGCTCATAGGTGTGCTCGACTCGTTGCCCGCGCGAGCCGGGTGCCGGGCCGAGCGTCGGGTGGACCCGGGAGCGCGCCTGGATCGAGGGCTTCTCATCGGCGCAGATCACGAAGTCACCCGGATGAAGCAGCTTCCCTTCCCAGCGGCCCTGGTAGAGGTCGAGCACGGGGGCGGCCTTCTCCAGGAAGGCCGGGTCGGTGGGGAAGATCCAGGAGCGGTGCTGCCAGGGCTTCAGCGAGTCCTCGGCGAGCCAGCGCGCGATCGTCGCCGCCGAGGCAGCGGTGACGCCGCGCTCGATCACGAGGCGGTGAAGCTCAGCCCGCGAGAAGCGCGAGAGCGGGACGCCGTGCTCTTTGGGCAGCGCGCAGGCGACCGCCTTGACCCTGGTGACCTCTTCCGGGGGGAAAACGGCGCGGGCGACCTGGCCGCGCTTTGTCCTTCAGGCCATCGAGCCCCTGCTCGCAGAAGCGTTTTCGCCAGCGCCCGACGGACTCGCGCGACATCCCCAGCTGCTCGCCGATCTCGGTGTTGGTCTTCCCGTCCGCGGCCATCAACACCAGCTTTGCTCTCAGCACCTCGCGGTGGGGGCGGGTGTAGCAGGCGGCGAGGTGCTTGAGCTCGGCGCGATCCTCCTCGCTGAGGGCGATCTCATAGGGGCTGCGTCCCGGCATGGCTCCTGGATTCGCTGTGCCCAGCGTCACTCCTTCAAGCGCGAGGGGATTTATGACCGGGAGCACTTAG
>DATAIY010000337.1:0-3110 GCA_036262475.1 Solirubrobacterales bacterium | reverse complement strand
CTTCATGCCGCGGTTGTAGCTCGCGACCAGCGTGCCCTCGCTCGTGGCTAGGGGAACGTAGAACTCGCCCTGCGCGTGCTCCCCGTTGACGAGCAGCGGGCCAGCGATGCCGATCGGCACCTGCGCGACTCCGGTGAAGTGCTCGATGTTGCCGGGGAGAACCGATGGATCGAAGGAGTAGCGAGAGACGTGCTCCAGTCCCACGCCCGTCTGTTCACGTAGGAAGGCCCGGCGCGCTTCCGCGGCCTCGGGCGTGTAGTCGTTCTCGCGATCACGCGGGATCTTCTTGCGCTTCGACCGGGGGGGTGTCACGTCGTCTGCTCCTGCTTGGATCGTCTCGGGGGGACGGCTGCTTCCCCATCCTCAATCGGTCCTTACCTGCGGCAGTCTTGTCTCGACCACTACGACGAGGCATAGCGTCGCATAGAAGCCGTCGCCACGGAGTAGTCCTCTCCCTTCCGTAGCAACCAAGGCGAGCCGTGGATGACGAGGAGCTGCGCCCGCACTCCTACTCGTTCTTGCTCGACTCCCCCAGGGTCTCACCGGCGCTGTGCACGACGCCTCGCAGGAAGTCGTACTGCGTCTGGACCAGCTTCTCCGACAACTCGAGCGCGGAGTCGATGACCTCCTGCCGTCTGGACGGGTTCTCGCCGTGCAGTGATAGTGCCTTGTCGACGGAGTCCATGAAGCGGCGCACGGCCTCGATCGCGCCCTGCTGACCGTTCTTGATCTCCTCCAGCACCCGCTCAGATAGCTCGGCCGTCTTCTCGACTGTGGCGTGCCTTGCCCCGGTGTCCTCGGCTGCGGTTCGTCCAGTTGGGCCGCTTTGGTCATGCACGGGAGCGGCCGCAGCTTCGGCCTTGATTACACGAACAGCGTGCTCGCAGCTCTGCTTGGTCGTCATCAACTCCGAGGCCGCCATGATCTCGTTGTTGTCCCCGACTGCGCGCCACCAATACTGGCCGTTCTTGCTGCGGCGGATCGCAAAGTACATGTCGATCTCCTCTCCTGCCCGGGTTGTGGTCCTGTTGGGGGGTCGCCGAATGTATATGGCCAACAGCGGATTGCCTGCCCAAACTCTCCCCAGGGCCTGCGTTCAAGGATTCGGCAGGCCGCAAGTCAGCGACAGCCCACCGGCCGCTTCGCGTCCTCGGCCTCAGCGGGTAGTGATCGCGCGAGCGATGATGAGGCGCTGGATCTCGTTGGTCCCCTCCCAGATCTGGTAGAGCTTCGCGTCGCGGTACCACTTCTCGACCGGGTGGTCCCGGACGTAGCCATGGCCGCCGAGGATCTGGACGGCCTCCTCGCAACAGCGCACCGCGACGTCGGCGGCCATGCACTTGGCCATCGAGCCCTCGGCCAGGGCCAATGGGCGGCCGGAGAGCGCAAGCCAGCCCGCCCGCCAGAGCAGCGCGCGCGCCGCCTCGATCTCCATCGCCATCTGTGCGAGCTTGGCGGCGACCATCTGGTGACGGGCGATCGGCACTCCGAACGTCGTCCGCTCGAGAGCGTAATCGCGCGCGTACTCGAAAGCCGCGCGGGCGACGCCGAGCGCCGCTGCGGCGAACGTCATGCGCGAGTACTGCAGCAGGGTCAGCGCGGTGGCCGCGCCGGACAGCTCCTCGTCAGGGCGGGCACTCGCCGCCGCCGGCGTGTGCGCGGACAGCCGCGTCTCGAGCCGGTTCCGGAACGGTACCTGGCAGCCCTCGAGTATGACCTCCGCCGTGTGCGAGGCGCGCATGCCGAGCTTTTGCTCCTTGTGGCCCATGATCAGGCCCGGTGTGTCGCCCTCGACGATGAAGGCGGCTATCCCCCCCTCGTCGGCAACCCGGGCGAAGACCACATGCACATCCGCGATGCCGCCGTTCGTAATGAACTGCTTGCGGCCGTCGAGGACCCACCCCTCGCCAACGTGCCGCGCCGTGGTGGCGATCGCTGCGATGTCGGAGCCCGCCTGCGGCTCGGTCAGGCACAGGGCGCCGAGCCTGACCGCCTCGGGGTCGCAGAAGCGCGGCAGGTAGCGATGCTTCTGCTCCTCGGTGCCGAATGCGAGAATCGGCCCGGCTGCGTAGCTGCTCGAGCCGATCTCCGTCGCGATCGCCGCGCATCCCCAGGCGAGCTCCTCGGTGACCAGGAAGTTCGTGATGCCGACCATGCCGTCGGCGACCCCGCCCCCGCCGTACTCCTCCGGAAGGCCGTAGCTGAGGAGGCCGACTCGCGCCGCCTTCTCGAGCACCGGCCAGGGCATCTCCTCCCGCGCGTCGTACTCAGCTGCCACCGGCCGGATCTCGCGCCTGGCGAAATCGCGGGCGACGGCTTGGATCTCACGCTGCTCGTCGGTGAGGGAGAAGTCAACTGGCACCGGCAGCGAGCGTACCTCGCCGCGGGCTCGAACGTGACACGGATTCAGCGGCGATGCTGTCCTCCATCTCCGCGTGGAGTGGTGCCGGGGCCGCTCGATCGCCTTAACCAAGTCGCCTGTTTGTTAGCCCACGTTCAGCGCTTGCCTTCTGCCGCGCCGCGAATAATTGTGGCCTGTCGTTTCGTGTGCGGCCATCGTGCCAAGACGGGCGGGCCGGCGCGCGGATCGGTCCCGATTTCAGGTGGGAGGGCGGGGACGGAGCAGAGGCGTTCGCCTCTCGCGACAACCCGCGGATCGTCGAGCGGACCCGACGCCGTTGCCGATCGACGCGCGACATGGACAGACCCCGCTGGGCGAAAGTTCGGCTCTGCGAGGACCGCTCAAACGGCTGCGGAACCTGGATCTGGGTGATAGGCGGGCGATAGTACTGCCAGCCATGAGGACTGATTCCAGGCTTGGACCGGCTCCGCGCGCCTTCCCTGAGAGCTGCCTGATTTCCCGGTGTCATGCCGTTTGGGGCAGGTAATGCGAACGCGCCCGACAGGATTCGAACCTGTGACCTTCGGTTTCGTAGACTGACCTTTGGTGTCAGGTACCAGAAGCCGGGGCATCTTTCTTGATGTCGAGGCTGCGAATCGGGGGCCCGATTCGACTCTCGCTACCACCCGCGGATAGTGAGCAAATGCCTGCTCGACTTGTTGATCTCGGTAGCTGATCGGCCCAATCGAACGCAATGCTCGTTAGGACC
>DATAIY010000336.1:0-4140 GCA_036262475.1 Solirubrobacterales bacterium | reverse complement strand
ATCTCGGCCCGATCTCGTTGCCCGCTCCGCAGCAGGGGCTGGGCGGGCGCGAAGCCCACAGTGTCCTCGGCTACCTGACCGACGGCTCGGTCTGGTCGGACTGGTTCCTGCCCGGCCTTCACCACGGCTTCTGGATCGTCTGGCCACTGCTCGCCGCCGCCGCCCTCGCCGGCCTTGTCCTCTGCCTCTGGCCTGAGAGAACGTCAGGAAGCGATCGCGGCGCCAACGGTCCTCGAGCCTGGCCCGCTTCCAATCCAGACGAGGTTTTGGTAGTGGCCGGACTCGTCGGCCTCGCGACCGCCCTCGCCTGGCTCCTCGCCCCGACCTCGGCCTCCGGCCCGGACGGGATGCCGCGCGGCTTCGAATCTGGCCTGCGCTACCTGGCGCCCGCCCTCGTCCTCGGCCTGGCGCTGCTCCCCGTGGTGCCCCTTTGGCGTCGCAGGCTCGCCCTCCTGGCCTCCGCTCGAACGCACTTGCTCCCGGACAGCGGGAAGAACAGCGTTCGAGCTGCTCCCGGTGGGTTGGTGCGGCTGGGTGCAGTGCTCGCCGTTGGCTTGGCGATGCTCGCGGTCATCGCCGGTTACCCGATCCAGCGCCACTACCTCCAGGGCCGCTACGCGAACCCCTCATTCACGACCCCCGGCCTCGATGCCGCCTTCAAGTGGGCGAGTGGCCTCTCCGGCGCCCGCATCGCCACCACCAGCACCCGCCAGTTCCCGCTCTTCGGCACCGACCTCTCCAACCACGTCGCCTACGTGGGCACCGAACGCCCCCATGGCGGCTTCGAAGCCCCGAGCACCTGCCGCACCTGGCGCGAAGAGCTCAACAAGGGCCACTACGACTACGTGGTCACGACCCGCGACCGCCTGGAACCGGGGAGGTCGCCATACCCGCCCGAGGCCCGCTGGACCGAAGCCCCCCAAGCCAAAATCGTTTTCAAGAAGCCGCCCACGGTTGTCTTCAGGCTCACCGGCCCCCTCGACCCTTCGTCCTGCCCGAGCTGAGGAAACCGGCCGCGATTCGTCGCCGCGTCCCTGGTGAGCAAGCCTCCGGCGGGTGGCGTCGGCGGTGGGTGGATTCCGCCGCCCGGGAGGCCGCGGAGCTGAAGACACCAGCCCTGGCGTTGTACCCATCCCGGTCAGCGAATCAGCGCGCAGGGCAAGGAGACCGCCCAGCCCCGACGACAGGACCCGCCGGCCGGGCTGCCTCGCCATACTCCGGCCCTCGATGGACCGCATCCGCAACTTCTCGATAATCGCCCACATCGACCACGGCAAGTCGACCCTGGCCGACCGCATCCTCGAGGTTACCGGCGCCGTCGATCCGAAGAAAATGCAGGCCCAGATGCTCGACTCGATGGACCTCGAGCGCGAGCGCGGGATCACGATCAAGGCCCAGGCCGTGCGGGTCGAGTACACCGCCTCCGACGGGCAGACCTACCACCTGCACCTGATCGACACGCCGGGCCACGTCGACTTCTCCTACGAGGTGTCGCGCAGCCTCGCCGCCTGCGAGGGGGCGCTGCTGGTCGTCGACGCCGCCCAGGGGGTCGAGGCGCAGACCGTCGCGAACACCTACCTGGCGATCGAGAACGGGCTCGAGCTGATCCCGGTGATCAACAAGGTCGACCTGCCGGGAGCCGAGCCGGACCGGGTCGCGGCGGAAATCGCCGACCTCACCGGCGGCGACCCCGAGGAAGCGCTGCGGATCTCCGCCAAGACGGGGGAGGGGGTGGTCGAGGTGCTGGAGGCGATCGTCGAGCGCATCCCCGCCCCCAAGGGCGAGCCCGCCGCGCCAACCCGGGCGCTGATCTTCGATTCCGAGTTCGACCAGTACCGCGGCGTGATCGCCTATGTGCGGATGGTCGACGGCTCCTTCCGCAAGCACCAGCGGATCCTGGCGATGCAGAACGGGACCGAGGCCGACATCGACGACATCGGCTTCTTCCGGCCGGCGATGACCGGGGTTCGGGGAATGGACGCGGGCGACGTCGGCTACCTGATCACCGGGATCAAGGACGTGGCCAAGCTGCGAGTCGGCGACACGCTGACGGCGCAGGAGCGCCCCGCCGCCGGGCCGCTGGAGGGCTACCGCGAGGTCAGGCCGATGGTCTTCTGCGGCCTCTTCCCGATCGACACTGATCGCTACGAAGACCTCCGCGACGCGCTCGAGAAGCTGGCCCTCAACGACGCGGCGCTGTCCTGGGAGCCGGAGACCTCCGAGGCGCTCGGGTTCGGCTTTCGCTGCGGCTTCCTCGGCCTGCTCCACATGGAGATCGTGCGCGAGCGGCTGGAACGCGAGTACGGCCTCGACCTGCTGGCGACGACTCCGAACGTGCGCTACGAGGTCCACCTGATCGGCGGCGCCTCGAAGGAGGTCCACAGCCCGACCGACCTCCCCGACCCGGCCTCGATCGAGGCGATCGAAGAGCCCTACATCCGCGCCACGATCATCGCCCCCTCAGAGCAGGTGGGTGCGGTGATGGAGCTCTGCCAGGGCCGCCGCGGCACCCACGTCGACATGCACTACCTGAGCCCACAGCGGGTGCAGATCCGTTACGACATGCCGCTGGCGGAGATCGTCCTCGATTTCTTCGACCTGCTCAAGTCCTCGACCCGCGGCTACGCCTCGCTCGACTACGAGCCGATCGGCAACCAGGCCTCCAACCTGGTCAAGGTCGACATCCTGCTCGCCGGCGACAAGGTCGACGCGCTCTCGATCATCGTCCACCGCGATTTCGCCTACGACCAGGGCAAGGGCCTGGTCGAGCGGCTGCGCAAGACGATCCCGCGCCAGCTCTTCGACGTCCCGGTGCAGGCCGCGATCGGTTCGAACATCCTCGCTCGCGAGACCGTCAAGGCGCTGCGCAAGGACGTCACCGCGAAGCTCTACGGTGGCGACGTCACCCGCAAGCAGAAGCTGCTGAAGAAGCAGAAAGCGGGCAAGAAGCGGATGAAGCAGGTCGGACGCGTCGAGGTGCCCCAGGAGGCATTCCTGGCCGTGCTGCAGATCGATGATTGACGCCACCGATCGGTGAAGGGATAGGGTCCCGCATATGGCGATAGAGACTGACGCGATTGGCAAGGAATGGCCCGGGTCCACCTACCAGGTGGGCCGGGAGAAGATCAAGGAGTACGCGACCGCGCTGGGAATCGAGAACCCGGTCCACTTCGACGTCGAGGCGGCCCGCGCCGCCGGCTTCCGTGACGTCGTCGCGCCGCCGATGTTCTGCGTCGTCTACGCGCTGCCGGCGATGGCGCCGGCGATCCTCGACCCCGAGGTCGGGATCAACTTGGCGACGATGGTCCACGGCGGTCAGCTCTTCGAGTGGGGCGAGGTCGCCTGCGCGGGAGACGAGATCACGACCACGCCGAAGTGCCTCGAGATCTACGAGAAAGACGGCAAGGGCTTCTACGTCTTCGAGTCGGTATCCGTCAACCAGCACGGCGAGCAGGTGCTGCGCGCGGTCTGGACCAACATCGTCAGGGGGGTATGAGATGAACGTCGGCGACCAGGTTCCCGAGTTGAAGGTGACCCCCGACAAGTACCTGCCGCACCGCTATGCGGGCGCCTCCGGCGACTTCAACCCGATCCACATCGACGCCGACTTCGCCAAGGCCGTCGGCCTGCCGAGCAACATCCTCCACGGCCTCTACTCGATGGGCCTCGTCGCCCGCGCCAGCGCGGCGCTCGCCGACGGCGATCCGCGGGCGTTGAGGCGGCTCTCGGTCCAGTTCCGGGGGATGGGGCTGCCCGAGCAGGAGATCGTCGTCTCCGGCACGGTCAAGTCGGCCGACGGCGACCGGGTCGTCGTCGACACCGTCGCCACGCAGGGCGAGAACCAGATTATTCGCAATGCCGAGGCGGAACTGGAGCTCTAGACGGCGTCGCGGCGAAGGCCCACCCGGGCGCCTTCGTAGAATCGGAAGATGCTTTCCGAGCGCCAGGAGCTGATTCTGCGGTTGGTCGTCGACGCCTACCTGGCGTCAGCGAAGCCCGTTGGCTCAAAAGAGGTGGCCGAGCGGCCTGAGGTGGAGTGGGGCCCGTCGACGGTCCGCGCGGAGCTGGCGCTGCTGGAGGTCGAGGGATACCTGACCCATCCGCACACCTCGGCGGGGCGGATCCCGACCGACTCCGGCT
>DATAIY010000335.1:0-4934 GCA_036262475.1 Solirubrobacterales bacterium | reverse complement strand
GCCGAAGCAGTGGTAGAGCTTCTCCTGCGCCTCGACCGAGAACGACGGCGTCCGCTCCTCGTGGAACGGGCAGAGCCCGACCCAGCGGGCGCCCTGGCGGCGCAGGTCGGTGTGGGCGGAGATCACCTCGACGATGTCCGCCGTCTGCTTGACGCGTTCGAGGCTCTCGGGAGAGATCAGCGCCACTAGAACCTGGACTCCTCGGGGATCGTCAACTCGGTGAACTTGGCGATGCAGTAGCGGTCGGTCATGCCGGCGATGTAGTCGGCGACGCGCTGGCACTCGCTCGCCCCGGGGTCCCAGCGCGGCAGCTCGTCGGGGTTCTCCAGGTAGTGGTCGAAGAGCCCACGCATCGCGCGTTCGACCCTCCCGTGCTCGCGCTGGGCGTCGGGGCCGAGGTAGACGCGCTCGAACATGAACTTCCGCAGCCGCAGCATCGCCATCCCGATCTCCTCGCCCTGGACGATGTCGCCGGCCGCGCTCGAGCGCTCGACGATGTCACGAACCAGGGTGTCGATCCGCTTCGAGCCGGTCGGTCCGAGCAGCTCGATCTCCGCCGCCGGCAGGTCCTCGGAGCGCAGGATCCCGGCCCGCAGGGCGTCATCGATGTCGTGGTTGATGTAGGCGACGCGGTCGACCAGCTTGACGATCCGGCCCTCCAGGGTCGCGGGCTTGTTCGGGCCGGTGTGATTGAGGATGCCGTCGCGGACCTGCCCGGTCAGGTTAAGACCGTGACCGTCGCGCTCCAGCACCTCGACCACCCGCAGCGAGTGCTCGTTGTGCTTGAAGCCGATCCCGCAGCGCTCCCGGAGCGCCTCGTCGAGCGTCGCCTCGCCGGCGTGGCCGAAGGGCGGGTGGCCGAGGTCGTGGCCAAGCCCGATCGCCTCGGTCAGGTCCTCGTTGAGGCCCAGCGCCCGCGCCACCGTGCGCGCGATCCCGCAGGCCTCCAGCGTGTGGGTCAGCCGCGTCCGGTAGTGGTCGCCCTCGGGGGCGACGAAGACCTGCGTCTTGTGCTTGAGGCGGCGGAAGGACTTGGAGTGGACGATCCGGTCGCGGTCGCGCTGGAACGGCGTCCGCAGCGGGCTGTCGGGCTCCGCGGTGGCGCGACGGGCCGGGTATGAGCGGGTCGCGGGCTCGGAGAGGAACTCGTCCTCCCAGGCTCGGATCCGGTCCTCAAAGGTGGCGGTGGTCGGCACCGACCGATCTTAAGCGGCGGCGCGAAGCTGCACATGGGCGTGGTGCTCGAGCGTCTCCCCCACCGCCCGCTCCACCTGGCGCAGCGCCCGGGGGTCCGCCGGCGGCGCCTCGCTCAGCGGCTTCGCCAGCGCCTCGACCATGAAACTGTGCGCCTCCTCGGAGAGGTCGAAGGAGCCGGCCTCGCAGCTAGAGCAGACGACGCCCCCGGCGGAGCCCGAGAACCCGACCAGGTGCTCGGCCTCGCCGCAGCTGGTGCAGGACGCGAGCTCGGGGGCGAAACCCGCCACCAGCGCCAACTTCAGGCGGAACGACAGCGCCACCTCCAGCTCGGCGGCGCGCGGCTGGCCGGCATCGTCGAGCAGTGCGAGGTAGCGGCAGAGCAGGTTGTAGGCGGGCAGGTTCGGCTCGGCCGAGTCGAGCAGCCGCAGCACCGCGTCGCAGGCGCGGGCGCCGGCGGTCAGCGCCGGCCCCGAGGAGCGCAGCCGCGGGTAGCCGTCGACCGTGGCGACGTTGGTCACCGTCATCAGGTCGCCGCGGCCTTCGTACAGGATCAGGTCGAGCCGGAAGAATGGCTCCAAGCGCCCGCCGAAGCGCGATTTGGGTTTCCGCGCCCCCTTCGCGATCGCGCCGAGCCGTCCCCGCGTCTTCGAGTAGAGGTGAAGGATGCGGTCAGCCTCTCCGTAGCGGATGCTGCGCAAGACGATCGCCTCGGTCTTGACCGTGGTTCCGGACACGAGATCAAAGGTGACCGACGGACCGGACGGCGACGTGATCACCGGACGCGTTGAGCCTGCGGTCTCCTAGGCGGCGCCTTTGGCCGGACGGCGGCGGCGGGGCCGGCGCCTGAGCCGCACCTGGCAGCTCGGGCAGAAGTAGGTCGAGCGCCCGCCGACGACGATGCGGACGATCTCACCGCCGCAGGAAGGGCAGGGCTCGCCCTCGCGAGTGTGGACCAGGAACCTCTCCTGCATCGTGCCCTTCTCGCCGCGGCCGTCGCGGTAGTCGTCGATCGAGGATCCGCCGGCGTCGATCCCGGCTTCCAGCGCGGCGACGACCGCGTTGCGCAGCGCCTCCAGGTGCTCGGGCTTCATCGATCCGGCGGGGGAGAGCGGGTGCAGGCGCGCCCGGTACAGCGCCTCGTCAGCGTAGATGTTGCCGACGCCGGCGACGCCCGACTGGTCGAGCAGGAACGACTTCAGCGGCGCCGTGCGCCCGGCCGCCATCGCTCCCAGGGCCTCGGCTTTGAACTCGGGTGAGAGCGGCTCGACGCCGAGCCGCTCGAAGCGGGCCGCAAGGTCCACGTCGTCGATCAGGAACGCCTCGCCGAAGCGGCGGGGGTCGGTGAACCAGAGCTCACGGCCGTCGTCGAGGACGAAGCGGGCGCGCAGGTGCCTGGCCGAGGGCGAGCGCTCGCCCACGTATAGCCGCCGTCCCTCCGAGGGGTCGTGCATCTCCTCCCCCTCGACCAGGACCAGGTTGCCGGTCATCCGCAGGTGCATTACCAGCGTCCGCCCACCCTCGAGCGCCAGCAGCAGGTACTTGCCGCGCCGTCCCAGCCCTTCGATCGTGGCGCCGCTGACCGCAGCGCCGAGCTCGACCGTCGGAACCGGCCGCGACCAGCGCTCGTCGAGCACGTCGAGCTCCTCGATCCGCCTTCCTTCCAACTCCGGCTCCAACTGGCGCGCAACCGTCTCCACCTCCGGCAACTCGGGCATTCCCCAGTTCTACCGGACGCAAACACACTTCTTCCCGGATACCGGGAACAACTGCGTTCGAGCGGCGCTCAGTCGGTACTGGCCCGCGGATGGGCGCTGAAGTAGACCTCCTTGAGACGATCGCCGGAGAGGTGCGTGTACATCTGGGTGGTGGAGATGTCGGCGTGGCCGAGCATCTCCTGCACGGCGCGCAGGTCACAGCCGCCGACGAGCAGGTGGGTCGCGAAGCTGTGGCGCAGCGTGTGCGGGCTCATCTGCCCCGCCAGACCGGCGTCGCGGGCGTGGCGCTGGACGATCTTGTAGAGGCCCTGCCGGGTCAGCGGCCCGCCGCGGAAGTTGACGAACAGCTTCGCCTCGTGGCGCTCGCCGACCAGCTTCGAGCGCCCGCCCCGCAGGTAGGCGGAGATCGCCGCGATCGCCTGGCGCCCCAGCGGCACCAGGCGTTCCTTGGAACCCTTGCCGCGGGCGCGGAGGAATCCCTCGTGCATGTCGATGTCGCCGAGCTCGAGCCCGATCGTCTCCGAGGCTCGCAGGCCGCAGGCGTACATCACCTCCAGCAGCGCCCGGTCGCGGAGTGCCGTCGGCTCGCTGCCGCACGGGGACGCCAGCAGCTTCTGGACCTCGGCGTAGTTGAGGACCTGGGGAAGCTTCTTCGATCGTCGCGGCGCGCTCAGCGCCGCCGTCGGGTCGTCCCCGATCAGCTCGTCTCGGCGCAGGTGCTTGTAGAAGGAGCGCAGGCAGGCCGCCTTGCGGTGGATCGTCGAGGCGGAACAGGCCGGCCGGCCTTCCCCCGTCGCCAGCTCGGCGAGGAAGTCGGCGACATCGGCCGGCCGCGCCAGCAGGGCGTCGAGCTCGTGGGCGGAGAGGTATCCCCCGTACTGGAGCAAGTCGGTGCGGTAGGCGTTGAGGGTGTTGCGGGAGAGACCTCGCTCGAACTCGAGGTAGGCGAGGAAGTCGAGGACCAGCCCCTCGAAGCGGGCGTCGGCGCCGGCGCCGGCCGGAGCAGCGGGGACGGCGGGCTTGACTGCGATCGCCATGAACGCAGGTTCTCCGTGCGGTTCGACAAACCTTGGAGCGCAATGGACTGTGCGCTCAGCGGTCCGGCCCGCGGGTCCTGTCGTGTCGGCATCCCCCACGCACCCCGCCACCACGCCACCCGCAGGAGGATCGCTTGCGACAGCAGTTATTCGACCAGGAGCCGACCAGCTGCAACGGGGGCTGCGAAGAAGAGGGAGTCTTCTTCTAGAGAGCGGCCCATGGTGGTGGTCGGGAGGCCTGAGGCGGCATAGGCGGCGAGGTCGGTAGGGGCCGCGCGGAGGCGGTGGCGGTCTCCGCCGACGAGTTCAAGTTCTGAGAGCGGGTCGGGCTCGCCCTCGGGGACGGCGATGTCGACGGGTGCGAGCAGGAGTTCGAGGATGGTGCGGGTGTGGTGGCTGAGGCCGCGGTGGCGCTCGCGGGGGTCCGCGGACGAGAGGCGCGGAGAGATCATGGTCGGCATCGAAAGCGAGAGAGCGGCGTGGGCGCTGTCGAGGGCGGCCATGCCGCCGTGGCCGAGGTTCGTCTCGGAGCCGATAATGCCGGGGCCGGGGCCGACCAGGATCGCGTCCCAGCCGAGCCGGTTCGCGGCGGCGTCGAGCGCCCCGACGGTGCTGAGCGCCTCATGCTCGCCGCCGTAGGCGGGGCCGGCGGTGATGTGCCCGCAGAGCAGGCCGCGCCGGCGCAGCTCCACAACATCGCGGGAAAGTGAGCCCGGCAGCGCCCCACCGCCGGTCTGCACGTAGCCGACCTTCAGTCCCGGCGAGGCCTGCGCGGCCGCCCACGCGGCGGGTGCGAGGTGCCCGTGAAGCGGTAGGACCAGCACCGGGACTGCGGACCGCGCCATGCCCGGAGGGCGGTTGGCGTCTGACCCCGGCCCCGTAACCGGTCCCGGCCGAGACGCCATCCCCGCCCCCTCGACCGGCTCGACCGGGTGCTGGAGCGAGGTGTAGTTGAGCTTGATCACGTGCTCCTTGCCCCCTCCCC
>DATAIY010000334.1:0-1723 GCA_036262475.1 Solirubrobacterales bacterium | reverse complement strand
GCGCCTTCAGGCGCTGGCCAACTCGCGGGCGAAGACGCTTCTCGGGCTCGGCGCGATCCACGATCCGACGACCTATGACGAGATCACTGCACTCAGGCAAGCGGCCTGAGCAAACCGGATATGCACTAGCTCCCTGGTTCTCGTCCTCGCGAAACCGATCGACCGTCGCCATTTCGGCTTCTGTCTAGCGGCACTGGATTGCCTTTCCGAACCAGGCGCGCCGCGGTCGCGCTCATCGGCTGCGAGTTGCGTCCCTTCCCAAGTCGCAACAGGGCTTCTTTCGCCCCTCCGTCTGAGGCGCGAACAATTCGGGCAGGCAATCCAGCGCCAGCTGCAACATCGAGGGCAGTAAGGCGGCTCCCGCAGCTGGGGCTAAGCGAGCGCTTGCACCGAGGCGCTCGCAAGCGTGACCGTCCTCAGCGGCGCAGGTGCGTCGCCGGCGCGGCGGTCGTGGTCGGAGGCGTCCATCACCGTGGTTGTCAAATCAGGCGGTCGTCTGTATCGGCCCGGCTGCCTCCGAGATCCGGCGGAGCTGGCCTGGCTTCAGCGCCCGTGGGACTCATAGAAAAAGTGACCACCCGCCCGGATCGGCGCCGCTCCCAATTGGCCTCGGTTCTCATTTCCGTCTGTCCGAAGGCGAACGTATGTGTGGGGTATCTGCTTCGCTCCAGTAGACTCGAAACGCAGTGGAGACGCCGCACGAAGGCGGGCGAGAAGAGGATCGGCCCCGAGCAGGGCGGGACTACCCACGCGACTGGCCGGAGTTCCAACGCTTCTTCCCCGACGAGCAGGCGTGCCTGGACTACCTGGAGCGGCTGCGCTGGCCCCAGGGCTTTCGCTGCCCCGCCTGTGACTCGAAGGAGGGCTGGCGCACCAAGCGCGGCCTTTGGGTCTGCCGAGCCTGCGAGCGCCAGACCTCGGTGACGGCGGGGACCCTCTTCGCCGGAACGAGGACGCCGCTTTTGAACTGGTTCGCGGCGATCTGGCAGTTGGTCTCCCAAAAGCAGGGAATGTCGGCGCTGGGCTTCAAGCGGGCGATGGGCCTCGGCTCCTACGAGACTGCCTGGGCGCACCTGCACAAGCTGCGCCGGGCGATGGTCCGCCCCGGCCGCGAGCTCCTGGACGGGTTGGTCGAAGTCGACGAGGCCTACGTCGGCGGGCGCGATATCAGCACCGACGGGCGCCAAACAGCCGAAAAGTCGATCGTGATCTGCGCAGTGGAGGTGCGCCCTGGAGTACGGGAGTCCGCGGGGCGGATCAGGCTGAGCCGGCTGGACCGGGCGACCAAGCCCGCCCTGGAGGGGTTCGTCTGCGAGGCGGTGGCGCCGGGTGGCCAGGTCAGGACCGACGGCTGGAACCTCTATGCCGACCTTCCCCGGTTCGGCTACCGCCACGACCCGATCAACGTCTCGCGAAGCGGCCAGCCCGCCTCCGCCTCGATGCCCCACGTGCACCGCGTCTTCGCCCTGCTCAAGCGCTGGCTGCTCGGCACCCACCAGGGCTCGGTTCAGCCCCAGCAGCTCGACTACTACCTCGATGAGTTCACCTTCCGCTTCAACCGTCGCCGCTCGCGCTACCCCGGCCTGCTCTTCTACCGGCTGCTGCAGGAGGCCGTCCAGACCGAGCCGATTCCGCTCAAGCGGATCCTCGGCGGCGAGCAGGGACGCAAAGGAACGGGGCGCTCAGGGCGAGTCAGGCGTTAACTGGAGCGAAGCAGATACCC
>DATAIY010000333.1:0-7092 GCA_036262475.1 Solirubrobacterales bacterium | reverse complement strand
GGCCGAGCAGGATCGCGCCGCCGGTGGTGTCGGGGTGCAGCTCGCGGCGCAGGCCGCCCAGCGCCGGCTTCAGCAGCAGGCCGCCGAGCGCTGCGATCGGGTTGGAGCGGGCGGCGTCGCCGACCGCGGCGGCGACGGTGCGCGCGGTCCCCTCCATCAGCTTCAGGGCGACGTTGCCGGTGAAGCCGTCGCTGACGACGACGTCGACCTTGGCGGCTGGCAGGTCACTCCCCTCGACGTTGCCGGCGAACTCGATCCCCTCGGCGCCGCTGAGCAGCCGGTGCGCCTCGACCACCTCCCCGCGGCCCTTGCCGGACTCCTCGCCGACCGTGAGCAGGCCGACCGTGGGGCGCTCGACGTCGAGGACGGCGGCGCTGAAGGCGGCGCCGAGAAAGGCGAACTGGACCAGGTGCTGGGCGCGGACCTCGACGTTGGCGCCGACGTCGAGGAAGAGGACCGGTTTGCCGGGGACGGGCACCTGTACGGCCAGCGCCGGCCGCTGCACCCCCTTCAGCCGCCGCAGCCCGAAGGTCGCCGCCGCCATCGTCGCGCCGGTTGGGCCGGAGCTGACCATCGCCTCCGAGCGACCCTCGGCGACGTCCCGCGCCGCCTGCACAACCGAGGCCTCCTTCTTCGCCCGCACCGAGGCGACGGGGTCCTCGTCGTTGGCGATCCACTCTGCGCACGGAACTACCTCAATCCCCTCGACGCCGTCCAGGCCCAGGGCCAGCTCCGGGCCGAACACGCGCACGGCGATCCCGTCGGCGGCGGCGAGCTTGGCGCCGGCGGCGAGCACGTCGAATCCCTGCTCCGCCCCGAAACCGTCGAGGGCGACCGTCACCCCGCGCCCAGGCGCCACGGCTACTTGGAGTCGGTGGGGGGCGCCGCCGCGGTCTCGGCGACTTTGTGAGTGATGACCTCACGCCCGGCGTAGGTGCCGCAGGTGGGACAGACTCGATGGGGCAGCCGCGGGCTGTGACAGCGCGGGCAGCTGTTGAGGCGAGCCTTGCCGGCCTTGTGGTTGGCGCGGCGCTTATCGCGGCGGGCGCTGGAGGTTCTCTTCTTCGGGACAGCCATCGGACGCGAGATGGTAGCGGCCGCGGAGTTCGCGCGGCTGCCGAGGGGCCTCAGTAGGTCGCTCGGACTACGGCCAGGTCGCCGGATTGCCAGCTGACTTCGCCTCCGCTCCAGTCCACTAGGTCCGACAGCTGGCTCGGCTCGAAGACGTCGCCGATGACCAGAGAGCGGGCTTGGCCCTTGACCTGGCGGCAGAGGTTCCGCTTCTGGTCGTCGTTCAGCTGATTCACGGAGAGGACGGAGATGACCAGGTCCCAGGGGCCGTCGGGCAGCGGGTCCTCCATCCGAGCCAGCTGGACATCGTCGTAGGTCTTGCGGGCGCGGAAGACCATGTCGGGGCTGGCGTCGAGGCCGACCACCCAGGCGTCGGGGTGAGCCTCGATCAGGCGTCGGGTCGTCTCCCCCGTGCCCATACCCAGCTCCAAGACCCGCTCGGGCGGGAACGGAATCGCCGCCACCGCCTGCTCTTGGAGTTCGTCGTAGGCGGGGATCTCGGCGCGGATCCGCTCCAGGTAAACCTCAGGTGTCCAGTCGAATTGACCCATCTCGTAATCTCGTTCGGGAGGGGTCATCGTAAGCCCGTACCCCAGCGGAGGTTCGCTCATGTCCCAAGCGCGCACGACGATCATCGACCTGTCGCGCCTCTCCCTGGCCCACGGCGAGGGGAAACGGTTGGATGTCCCGGCCGAGCTCGACCCCTTCGAATTGGCCGGCCAGATCTATGTCGCGAACCCGGCTTCGCCCACCGTGCGGCTCGAGGTCTCCCGTCCCAGCGGCGGCTTCGCCTTCCGCCTGCGCTTCCCGGTCCACCTCGAAGGGCCATGCATGCGCTGCCTGGAACCGGCGGCGCTCGACCTCGAGGTGGAGTCGCGCGAGGTGGACCAGGCGACGACCGACGATCCCGAGCTCCGCAGCCCCTACGTCTCCGACGACGAGCTCGACATCGGCCGCTGGGCCCACGACGCGACCCTGCTCGCCCTCCCGACCCGCCTCCTCTGCCGCCCCGATTGCGCCGGCCTCTGCCCCGTCTGCGGCGAGTCCCTCAACGACGCCGACCCGGCAGACCACGAACACGACACCGGCACCGACCCCCGCTGGGCCGCCCTCAAGGACCTCAAACTCGAGTAGTGATCATCCTGGGGCGCCTTTTGCACCCCTGTGGACCAAAGAAGCGCCCCGTCCCTTTCGGCTTTTCAACTACCCGAGGCGTCATGCGGGCGGGATCCGGTACCCCCTCCGAACGCATTGCGCTTCTCGCCCACCGCGAATCTCGGACGGCGTCAACCGATCCAGCGAGCAAGCGAGCGAGCAGGGGGTACCGGGCTCCGCCCTTTCGACGCTACGGCTGCTCGAGCTCAGCTGCCGGTTCCTCGTCGCGGCCGGCCAGCCTGTCGCGACCGCGCTGAACGGCGGCGAGGAACTTCTGAAGGTTGACTTCGAGGGTGTTGAGGATCTCGTCGGCGTAGTCCTCAGCGCCGAGGCGGATTTCACGCTCGCGGGTGCGGGCGTCCTCGACGATCTCGTCGGCGGCGCGCTCGGCCTGCTTGGTGACCTCCTCGTCGGAGATCAGGCGAGCCTGCTGCTCGCGGGCCTCGCGGACGATCCGCTCCGCCTCGCGTTTGGCCTCGGCCAGCATCTCCTGGCGCTCCTTGACGATCCAGCGCGCCTGCTTGATCTCCTCGGGGATCGTCGCGCGCATCTGGTCGAGGAGGTCGTAGATCTCCTCGCGGTCCACACGCACCTGATCCGTCAGCGGGACGGGGCGGGCGTTGTGGACGACGTCGTCCAGCTTGTCTATGAGAACGAGTACGTCCATTTGCAGGTCGTAAGCCTACGTGTATGCGGGGTTTTTGGTGAAGATGCCGATATCCGTGCCGTTTTTTGCAAGCGGTCGCCCAGCGGGCGCAAGCAAGGCGAACAGCCTACCTCTCGGGCAGGCGCTCAGATAGCGCTGCCGCCACCGGGGCGGGAACGAGGTCGGAGACGTCGCCTCCGAAGGTGGCCATCTCCTTGACGCCGGTCGAGGAGAGGAAGCTGTAGTGGGGAGAGGCGATCACGTACATGCTCTCGATCCCGGGATCGAGCTTGCGATTGAGCTGCGCCATCTCGAACTCGTACTCGAAATCGGAGATCGCGCGCAGCCCCTTGACGATCGCCTTGGCGTCGTTGTGGCGGGCGAACTCGACCAGCAGCGTGGCGAAGATCTGCACCTCGACGTTGGGCAGGTCGGCCGTCGCCTCGAGGACGAAGTCCCGGCGCTCCTCGGCGCTGAAGAGCGTCTTCTGCTTGCGGACGGGGTTGTTGACGACGCCGACGACGACGCGGTCGAAGACGTGCGAGGTCCTTGTGATGATGTCGACGTGGCCGTTGGTGATCGGGTCATAGCTGCCCGGGCAGACCACGGTGCCGTTGAGTTCGCTCATGCCGCCGGCCCGCCGTAGATCGAGACGTCGGCCGCCCCGTAGCGGCGCTGTCGCAGGCGCTCGAGCGAGGAGATACGCAGCGGCTTGCCGGCGCCGCTCTCGACGATCGCGCGCCCGTCTCGGGCGAGCAGGCGGGGAAGGTGGGTCTCGAGATCGTGCTCCACGCGGTCGGCGAGTCTATAGGGGGCGTCGACGAAGACCAGATCGAAGCCTGGGGCGTTGGTCTCCTCCACAAGCGCTCCAAGCCAGCGCCCGACGTCGGATCGGATCAACTCAGTTCGGGCGCCGAGCCCGAGGCGCTCGACGTTGCCGAGTGCCGGCCGGGTGTCGCGATCGACGAGGACGGCTGTGGCCGCCCCGCGCGAGAGCGCCTCGATCGCCAGGGCGCCGGTGCCGCTGTAGAGGTCGAGGACTCGAGCACCGGCGACGCGATCTCCGAGCGCCGAGAAGATCGCCTCGCGGACGCGAGCGGAACTCGGGCGGACCTTCCAGCCGCGCGGGGCGACCAGACTCTGCCCGCCGAGCTCTCCAGCGATCACTCTCATCGCTTCATTAGAGAGGAATCGGGTCGGCGGCACCGGCGCCGAAGCGACGCCGCGCAGCGTCAAGCAGCGGGCCGAGCCCAGGGTCCTCGAGTGAGCCGTGGCGCTTCAGCAGGGCCAGAACCTCCTCGCGGGCCGCAATCAGGGTCGGCATGTCCTCGGGCAGGCTGGCAACCGCGAAGCGCGGCAGCCCGTGCTGGCGAGTGCCGAGAATCTCGCCCTCGCCGCGCAGACGGAGGTCGACCTCCGCGAGCTTGAAGCCGTCGCGCTCCCCGGCGACCGCCTGCAGGCGCTTGCGCGCCAGCTCCCCCGCCTCTTCGGCGAACAGCAGGCACTGGGAGGCATGCTCGCCGCGCCCGACCCGGCCGCGCAGCTGGTGCAGCTGGGAGACGCCGAAGCGCTCGGCCCCCTCGATCACCATCACCGTCGCGTTGGCGACGTCGATCCCGACCTCGATCACCGTCGTCGCGACGAGCACGTCCGTCTCGCCGGCGGCGAACGCCCGCATCGCCTCCGCCTTCTGGGCCGAGGGCATCTGGCCATGGAGGACGCCGACCCCGAACTCGCGCAGCTCCCCCGCCCGCAACCGCTCCGCCTCGACCTCCGCCGCCTTTCCCGGCAGCTTCTCCGACTCGGCGACCAGCGGACAGACGACGAAGGCCTGCCGGCCTTCCCGCAGTTGCTCGCGGACGAACTCATAGGCGCCGGCGCGCCGGTCCTCGCCGACGAGCGAGGTCTCGACCGGCATCCGCCCGGCGGGAAGTTCGTGCAGAGCCGTGGTGTCGAGATCGCCGTAGGCGGTCAGCGAGAGCGTCCGCGGGATCGGGGTTGCGGTCATGTGGAGGATGTGCGGCGCCATCCCCTCCACTCCCTTGGCGTCGAGGGCGCGGCGCTGCTCGACCCCGAAGCGGTGCTGCTCGTCGACCACGCTGAGGCCGAGTCGGGCGAAGCGGACCGTCGGCTCGATCAGCGCATGGGTGCCGACAATCAGGCCAAGCTCGCCGCTGGCCAGCTGGTTCAGGGCCCGCTTCCTGACCGATGCCGGCGTCGCGCCGGTCAACAGCGCGAAGGGAGTTGCCTCCGCCGCCAGCAGCCTGGCGAGGGTGATCGCGTGCTGCTCGGCAAGCGTCTCGGTCGGCGCCATCAATACCGCCTGGAAGCCGGCTTCCAGCGCCCGCAGCATCGCGTAGACCGCGATCACCGTCTTCCCCGAACCCACCTCCCCCATCAGCAGCCGCTGCATCGGCTCCCCTGAGTCGAGGTCGGCGTCGACGTCCTCGAGGGCCTTCAGCTGATCCTTCGTCAGCTCGAAAGGCAGAGTGTCGATCCAGCCTCCCACCAGGTCCCCGGGCTTGCCGAATCGGGGCGCCGGGCGAGCGATCCGGTGGGAGCGCTTGCGGGTGGCGAGGATCGCCTGGTGCAGGAACAGCTCCTCGAACGCCAGCCGCTCTCTCGCCTGAGCAAGATCCTCCTCGCTCTGCGGGAAGTGCACCGCACGCAGCGCGTCGCCGGCTCCGGCCAGATTGCGCCGGGCGCGAATCTCGGCCGGCAGGCCCTCGATCGCGTTCGGCGCCGATTGGCTCGCCTGCCAGGCCCACTCACGGATGCGCTGCGGTCTCAGGTTCTCGGTTGCGGAGTGGACGGGAACGAGGCCGGTGGTGTGGATGCCTGGCGGGACTGGGCGCTCCGGCCGCGGGGGCTGATGAGGGGAGGAATCCTGCGGACGGGCAGGTATGTCCGTTCTCGGACCCCTCCCCTCGGCAGTCCCCGCGGTGGAGAGGACCTCATGCGCCGAGACTCGGAAGCCTCGTTTGTCCCGAGAGCCGACGAGCAGCAGGGAGGTGCCGGGGGTGAGCTTGTCTGCCAGCCAAGGTTGGTTGAACCAGGTCGCTTGCGCCGAGCCGGATTCGTCGCTGACTTTGGCCGTGAGGATCGAAAGCCCACCTCGGCGACGGAAAGGGCGCGGTTGGCTGCCGGTCACCTCGACGAAAACGGTCGCCTCCTCGCCGGGGTCCAGGCTGGCGAGCTCGCGGACGTCGGCGCGGTCTCGGTAGCTGTGAGGGACTCGGTAAAGGAGGTCGCCGACGGTGCCGATCCCCGCCTCATCCGCCGCTTCAGAGAGTTTCGGGCCGACTCCCTCCAGTGCTTCGAGGGCGACGTCGAGGACGCTCGGACGGGGCCAGTGGACGGGGGCCTCGCGAAGCTGGGACGGCGTCAACTCGGAAACTCCGGCGAAGCAGCGCATCATTGGACGGCGCAGTCGTTGGTGCCCACTACTGTGCCGCCAGCAGCCACCACCAGCTTGGCTGGCCCCCTTCGTGGGTCTCGATCTCGACGCCTGCGGGGACGTGGGTGTCGATATCAGAGAGCGCGATCGGGGCACCCTCGCCGGCGATCACGGTGACGATCTCGGCGCCGTCGGCGAGGTGCTGAATCGTCCCGGTCAGGGTCGAGCCGGCGCCGCCCCAGGCGACGATCTCGCCGTTGGCGAAGCCGACCGCGTCGCCCTTCTGGAAGCGGCCCTGGGCGTCGTCGCGGGCGGCGGGCGCGACGCCGCCGGTCGCGACCCCGGCCAGGGCTCCCTCGAGCCGGTCGGCGTTCTGGTCGGCCGAGGCCCCCGGATCGAGCTCGACCAGGGCCAGCAGACTCGCCTGTTGAGAGGTGGCCGCGACCACGCGGGCGGGCTTCTCGGAGAGCTCGCAGGCGCGCTCGGCGGCCATGATCACGTTCGAGGAGCTGGGTAGGACCAGCACCTCCGCCGCGGCGACGCCGTGGATGCCCGCCAGCAGCTCATAAGTGGACGGGTTCAGCGTCTCGCCGCCGGGGACGACGGTCGCGCCGAGCTCGGCGAAAAGGCGCTCCAGCCCATCCCCCGCCGCCACCGCCACAGCTCCCGTCCGCCCCGCGAGGCGGGCGCTGCGCGCGGCCATCTGCTCGGGCATGTCGGCGACGTCGAGGTTGGTGACCTCGCCGACCCGGTCGAAGAGGGCAACCGCCGCCTCGGGCTTGTCGGTGTGGACGTGGACCTTCAGCGTCGCGTCGTCGCCGAC
>DATAIY010000332.1:0-1710 GCA_036262475.1 Solirubrobacterales bacterium | reverse complement strand
TAGCAGCACCCCGAACCCGAACATCGTCGTGACGACGACGGCGACGCCGACGTCGCGGCTGACGCCGGGCAGCCTCGAGACCACTGCGATCGCCAGCGCCGCGAGGACGATCGCCGGCGTCGCTCCGAGCAGCAGCGGGATGCCGGCGATCGCGGCCAGCACCAGCCCAGGGAAGATCGAATGCGCCAGCGACTCGGCCGCGTAGGAGACCTCGTAGAGGACGACCCAGCAGCCGAGGGCACCGCCGGCGATCGCGAGCAGGGTCATCTCGGCGATCGCCCGCTGCATGAACGGTTCCTGGAAGGGCCCGAACATCAGTGGTCGTGCTGCGGGGGGAGGATTGCGCGGCCGCCGCTGCCAGGGATCTCGACGATGGCGCCGCCGTAGGTCGCTTCGAGCACCTCGCGGTCGAGCGTCCGCTCCGGCGCTCCGATCGCGATCTGGCGCCGGTTGACGCAGAGGACCGAGTCCCAGCCCCGAGCCTGCTCGAGGTCGTGGGTGGCGATGACGATGCCGTGGCCCTCCTCCGCCAGGGTCGCGATCAGCACCTCGAGACGAGCGGCGGCGGGTCGATCGAGGCCGGTAAAGGGCTCGTCCATCAGCAGCAGCCTGGCGTCCTGGACCAGGGCCCGGGCGATCAGGACCCGCTGGCGCTGGCCGCCCGAGAGCTCCCCGAAAGTCTCGTCGGCGAGCCCTTCGAGGCCCACCCGGGCCAGTGCGCGCCGGGCCTCCTGACGATCGCCGCGACCGGGCCGGCGCCACCATGGCAGGCGCGAGAGCGCGCCCATCGTCGCCACTTCGAGCGCCGACACCGGGTAGTCGAGCCGGGTGCGCTCGGTCTGCGGCACCGAGCCGCACGAGGCGCTGACCCGCAACGTGCCGGCCAGCGGTCGCAGCTCGCCGAGGACGGCGCGGAGGATCGTCGTCTTGCCGCCGCCGTTGGGACCGAGCAGCGCCAGGCGCTCGCCCGCCGCCAAGCGGAAGGAGACATCGGTGACGGCGGGGGGTCCGCCGTAGCCGGCCGCGAGGCCGCTGGCCTCGATCAGAGCTTCAGATGACAATCGCGCCTCCCGTCACTGAAGCCGCGGACCATCGATTCGGCGTTCGCCACCTCCATGCTCAGATAGGTGGCGCCGTCGGAACCGGCGGGGCCGAGGGTGTCGCCGTAAAGGGTGTAAGCGGCCGAGGCTCCGGTCTGACCGGCGATCGCGTCGGCGACCTTCGCGCTCAGCGAGCTCTCGGGAAACACCGCCTTCACCCCTTCGCGCTCGATCAGGCCGATCAGTTCGCTGACGTCCTTCGCCGAGGCCTGCGCCTGAGTCGTCTGGGATGGGATCACAGCGCCGATCACGTCGATCCCATAGCGGGCGGCGAAGTAGCCGAAGGCGTCGTGGTCGGTGACGAGCTTGCGACGCGAGACGGGAATCGTGTCGATGCAGCGGGCGATGGCAGCGTCGAGGGTCCGCAGCTTGGCGAGATAGGCGGCGGCGTTGCGCTCGAACAGCCTCCCTTTCGAAGGTTCGGTGGCGGTTAGCTTGCGAGCTATCTCACGCACCGCGGCCTCCGCATTGCGGGGATCGTGCCACCAGTGCGGGTCGTACTTCGAAGCCTCGGCGCCGCTGCTCTCTCCGGGCAGGCGCAGGGGCACGACCGCGCCGAGGTCGACAACTTCGGCGCCGCTGCCGCCGTCGGAGATGACCTGTCCCATCC
>DATAIY010000331.1:0-2098 GCA_036262475.1 Solirubrobacterales bacterium | reverse complement strand
GCAGCGGGCGGCGCGATCCTGCTCGGCCTGCGCGGCGTCGCCGTCGTCGGCCACGGCAGCTCCGGCGCCGAGGGAATCGCCAACGCGGTCCGCCTCGCCGCCCGCTGCGTCGAGGTCGACGCGGTCGGGCGCACCGCGGCGCTGCTGGTCGAGGGCGGCGGCGGCCGCGGCGCCTTGGCGGCCGGGGATGGCGCGTGATAGGAAGGAGCGGATGAACCGCGCCGATGTCCTCACCCTCGTCCGCGAGCACCTCGCCGAGGAGCTCGAAGTGGACATCGACCGGATCTCCGAGCAGACCCGCTTCAAGCAGGACCTCGACGCCGATTCGCTCGACCTTTACGAGTTGGTGATGGAGCTCGAGGATCGCTACGGAGTCGCTATCTCCGAGCAGCAGGCGTCGCGGATCGAGACGGTCGGCGACGCGGTCGGCTTCGTGGTCGAGCACGCGCCGGCCTGATCAGGTGGCCGCGGACCCCGAGTCGGCAGTCGCGGCGCTCTCGGGATTGATCGGCGAACTGCCGCTCGAGTTGCGCCAGCAGGCGCTCACCCATTCTTCCTGGACCGAGCGCCGGGTCGGATCCTTCGAGCGGCTGGCCTTCCTCGGCGACAGCGTCCTCGGGCTCTCCGTCGCCTCCGGGCTCTTCGAGCGCTTCGACGCGATCGACTCGGGCGGCCTGACGAAGATCCACAACCAGACCGTCAGCGGCGTCTCCTGCGCCGAGGTGGGTCGCCAGCTCGGCGTCCCGGAGATGCTGCGCGACAACGAGCCCGACGACGTCACCGCAGCGATCCCGGCCGAGGTCCTGCTCGACGGTGAGCGGCCGCTGCCGGAGGCGAGCGAGGCGCTGATCTGCGCCTGCTACCTGACCTGCGGGTTCGAGCGCACCGCAGCTGCGGTGGCGGCGGCGTTCGAGCCGCGGATCGAGCTCGCAGCCGAGACCAGGATCGACTTCAAGTCCGCTTTGCAGGAGCTTTTGGCGCGTCGCGGGGCGCGCGTAAGCTACGAGGTGATCACGACCACGGGGCCCCCGCACCGGCGCACCTTCGAGGTGGCGGCGATCGTCGATTCCGAGCGAGTCGGGTCGGGCGAGGGGCGCAGCAAGAAGGCGGCCGAGCAGGTCGCGGCGGAGCAGGCGCTGGCGCAGTTCGGCGGCTAGGCCGGTCGCGGCCGTCGCGTCCGACTCAACCGCAAAGCTGGAGCATCAAGGACTGAGGAGCGCATCACGTATCTGAGATCGATCACGATGAAGGGGTTCAAGTCGTTCCCCGAGCGGGTGAGCCTCGAGTTCTCGCCCGGCGTCAGTGTGATCGTCGGTCCCAACGGTTCCGGCAAGTCGAACATCACCGACGCCGTCCTCTGGGCGCTGGGAGAGCAGAGCCCCGGCGCGATCCGCGGCGCCTCGATGCAGGACGTGATCTCCGCCGGCGGCAAGGGCACCGGCCAGCGCCGCGCCGCCGAGGTCGAGGTCGTGATCGACAATTCCGACGGTCGCGCCGCTACCGAGTTCTCCGAGATTGCCGTCCAGCGTCGGCTCGACCGTGCCGGTGAGGGTGTCTACCGGCTCAACGGCGCCCGCTGCCGGCTCGCCGACGTCACCGACGTCCTCTCCGACACCAACCTGGGCCGGGAGATGCACTCGGTGATCAGTCAGGGCCGGGTCGAGACGATCGTCCACTCCAAGCCGCGCGAGCGCCGCCTCCTGGTCGAGGAGGCCGCCGGCCTCGGCAAGCACCGCAAGCGCCGCCGCCGCGCCGAGCTGAAGCTGCGCGCCGCCCGCGACAATCTCGACCGCGCCCTCGACGTCGAGCGTGAGGCCCGCGCTCGCCTGCGCCCGCTCAAGCGCCAGGCCGAAGCAGCCGAGTTGGGTGCCCGGATCGAGCGCGACGAGCTTGGCCTGCGCGGCCGGCTGGTTTCGGAGGAGCTTCGCTTCGGCGCCGACCGTGCCGCGGCTGCGGCGAAGACGGCGGCGAAAGCTCGGGCGACCAGAGCAAAGCTCGAGGAGCGCCTGGGCGAGGTCGGCGGGCGCCGTCGCCAGGCAGAGGAGCGCTTTGCCGCCCGCGACCGCGAGCGCACCCAGGCCTGGGGCCTGCTGACGAA
>DATAIY010000330.1:0-5005 GCA_036262475.1 Solirubrobacterales bacterium | reverse complement strand
ACCAATGGCTACGGCAACCACAACCCCAGCTCCAGCTCCTCCTCGGCGCCCAAGCGCCGGCGGCAGCGTCGGAGCCGGAGCAAGGCGGCGGCATGAGCAGCGCAACCAAGATCCACACCGCGAAGAAATGGACCTGTGACCACTGCGGGGTCTCGGTCAGCCGGATGAGCGGCGAGAGCGTCGAGTTGCCCGACACCTGGGACAACTCGGCGGCAGGGACTTACTGCCTGATCTGCCGGCGCGAGCGCGCCGCCCAGGCGGCGCTCGAGGCCGCGCCCGAGGACAGCCCGCTGGAAATGCGGGCAAAACTGCGTCGCGCCGCCCTGATCGAGTTCGAGGTCAGCCGCAGGCCCGACCACGGCGACGGCGCGATCGCCAAGGCCTGTCGATCATCGGTGTCAGCTGTCGCGGCCGCCCGCCAGCGGCTGAAACTGCCGGCGCCGAACTAGCCTTGCAGATCGGCCTCGCCCTCGCGGTAGCCGCGGCACTGATCGGAAACCTCGCCTCGCTGCTGAAGCACCGAGGCTGCCAGTTCGCCGAGCCGGTTCGAATCCAGCGACCGCTGCACAGTGCTCGCCGGCTCGCGTCCTCACCGTGGTTCGCGGCCGGCTGGGGGCTCGCCGCGATCGCCTGGCTGGTCCACGTCGCCGCCCTCTCAATGGCGCCGATCTCCCTCGTCCAGGCGGTCTTGGCGGGCGGCGCGGTCACCCTCGCGGTGATGGCGCAGCGGATCTTCGGCGACCCGGTCGAGTGGCGGCAGTGGCTGGCGCTGCTGCTCGGTGGCTCCGGCCTTGCCCTCCTCGTCCTCACCGTCCCCAACTTCCACGGCAGCCACTCCGGCTTTTCGCTCGGCCCGATCCTCGGCTTCGAGGGCGGTTTGGTCCTGCTCGCCGCCGGCCTCGTCACAGGGCACCGGTTCGAGCGCCTCGCCGGTCATGGCAACGTCCTGCTGGCCGCCATCGCTGGTCTCCTCTTCACCCTGGCGGGGGTCGCAATCAAGGGACTGACCGGCGCCGGCGGCGTCTCGATCGCCGTGCTCACCCCCTGGGTTCTGCTGATCGTGATCGCCGGCGTGCTGGCCCAGTACACCGCGGCGGCGGCGCTCCAGCGCGGGGGCGCGATCGAGACGATCGGCCTGATGGGCCTGGTTGCCAACGCAGCGCAGATCGTCGGCGGCGTCCTCGTCTTCGGCGACCCGCTCTCGACCCACCCGCTCGGCATCGTCATCCAGGCCAGCGCCTTCGCGATGGTTTGCGCCTCGGCGCTCCTGATCCCGGCCCGCCAGCAGCGTCTGCAGCCCGCGACTTAGGTCGTCTTCAGCAAGCCGCCCTCGATGAGGTAGTTGGCGCCGGTCACGTTTCCGAGCCGCTCGGAGGCAAGCAGGACTATCAGCGTGCCACCTCCTCCGGCGTGGTGAAGCGCCCGGTGGCGAAGCCGCCGATGCCGGCGACGATCCGCTCGCGGGCGGTATCGGCATCGACCCCGTGGCCGCCGCCACGGTCGCGGCGACCCCGTGCTCTCCGAGCCAAAAAGTCGGTTCCGACCGGCCCCCGGGAGATCGAGTTGACCCGGACTCCTTTCGGCCCGAACTCCCGGGACACCGTCTTGGAGAGTTGACCAGGGCCGCCTTCGGCGGGCCGTAGTCGACGGTGCCGGCGTCGGGCTGGAAGAAGGCGTCGACCGCGAAGCGACCTTGACGATAGCCCCGCCGCCACTCTCGACGATCGCCGTGATCGCGGCGCGGCTGGCGCGCAGGGCGATGAACAGATTCATCTGCATCGCCGATTCGAACTCCTCGTCGCTGGTTCCGAAGAAGCCGTCGGCTCGTATCCGCAACCGCGCCGACGTTGTTAACCAGAACGTCAATTCGGCCGTACTCGTCGATCGCGCGCTGAACCAGCCGCCCCGGGCCGTCAGAAGCGGAGAGATCCAGGGCCACGCCGGTGACGCCCTCGATCCCGTCGAGGTTGGCGGCGGTCCGAAACCCGGCGATGACCTCAGCTCCCTCGGCGACAAGCGCCCTGGTCGCCGCGAGCCCGATGCCCTTGCCGGCACCGGTGACGACGGCGCCCTTGTCGTTCAACTCGAGATCCATGCTCGGCCACCGTACCGTCCCTGCGCGATCCTCAGTTCAGGCCGGTGTGCGGGATTCGCCGACCGGGCCCGGCCTGGGGCTCGCCGGGACGGGGGCCGGGCGAGGCGCTTTGCGCCGATAGCGGATCGCGAACAAGACCACCACCGCGGTCGCGCTCGCGATCGCCAGGGTCCTGAACCAGAGGCTGGTGCCGTCGGTGCCCGATCCGAGCGAATGAGCCACCGCGAGGGCGAACACGACCACCGTCGCACGATGGATCAGGCGCCAGCGCTTGGTGCCTATCCGGCGTCGCAGGTAGTAGGTCGGACCGAGGATGAGGGCGAGATAGCCGGCCAGGATGCCGAGGCCGACCCAGACCGGGCGGTAGGCGATCGTGAACGGGATCGCGATCCCCGAGAGGCCGGGTCGCAGGTAGGCGTCGCCGAGGAGGAGAACTCCGTGGGCGCCGACCGCAACCAGGGCCGTCAGAGCGACCTGCTCGTGGAGCTTGACGAGATTGCGCTTCAATCCCGGCCGCCGATAAATGTTCGAGGCCATGAAGAGGCCGAGCAGGACCGCCGTGGTGATTAGAACGAAGGCGACGATCCCCGCCGCTCGCGAGGCGAGCCACCACGGGTAGTTGGCGGGGTCCGGCTCAACCACCGCGATCGGACCCCTCGCCCTCGGACTGGGGCTGCACTCCCGCCGGTTGGACGACACGGGTCGGCGCCTTGGCCGGGGTGCCGATCGGAACCGTCGTCGGGCCGCCGAACACCGCGTAGGCGGCAAGTGCCCCCAGCGCCACGACGACGGCGATGGCGGCGATCCGCGCCCTCAGGCTCGGGCCGTCCTGGACCAGCGGGGCGATGCGCTCGGCGGCTGCGCTCATGGCGGCGGGATCGGCGAGGTTCGGCTGACGATGGTGCTGGCCTGCTGGGTCGCTTCGGCGCCGCCCTTGACGGCCGGCTGGCTGAGCGCCGCGACGGCCGGGCCCGGTCCGAGCGCCGGGTCCCTGCCGTTGCGCACCTGGATCGCCAGCAGGGTCAGGACCACGAAGAAGAGACCGAGCGTCGCCGTAATCACCGTGAGCGGGCTGGGCAGCGGACGGCGTTTTGGCGGCACTTTGGGGGTAGCGGGCATCCGTGCCTCAGCTCTCTCCACAGACCCGGAACCCGTAGCCGCGAGCGAAACCCGTCAGGGCACGGGTCATATTGTCCGCTTCCGCCCGCAGGACTCGCAGACGGGGCACGTCGACCGCCGCCAGGGCGCCGGAGATGCGCCGGCGCAGCGCGAGTTGGCTCCTGATCACGTCAAAGACGTTGGCGCGGAGAACAGCCCGTTCGCCGGGGGGC
Source organism: Solirubrobacterales bacterium (assembly GCA_036262475.1). GTDB lineage: Bacteria > Actinomycetota > Thermoleophilia > Solirubrobacterales > 70-9 > VAYN01. The sequence continues at coordinate 1,579 of DATAIY010000330.1, read as the reverse complement.
GTCGGGATCGCTTCGATCTGCCGCAGCTCCTTCCAGCCAAGTGCGATGGTGTCGTCGTAGGCCTTCACGGCCTCGCTCGTCAGCTTCGAGCTGGCAACCTTCCTCTGCTCGGTGCTGCGCTCCCGGTCGAGGTGACCGCAGACCGAGTCGACGCGAGCCACGTATGCGCGGCGGGCAGGATCGGAGATCTTGGTCACGGTCACCGGTCCCGGCGCGGCGTTCTGGGACCGAGTGGTCGGGTTGCCTGCCGGGCTCACCGCCGCGGTCGACTCGGTCTCGCCCCGCCGCGTGTCTCCACCGCATCCGACCACGAACGCAGAGATCAAAGCGGCGGCGGCCAGGATGCGAAAAAACCCAGGTGCTGACAATAAATTCGCCATCTATCAGACACGGTAGGCCGACTCCTCAGCCTGATCTTCCGTAGAAACCACCCAACCGCCTGCGGGTTCCCCCTGCCCGCCTATCCTGGCCGGATGGGCCTGGCGGGGAGAGTCGAGGTTCTACGCGAGCCCAACTATCGCCGGCTGTTCCTCGGCCGGACGATCTCGCTGGTCGGCGACGGCATCGCCCCGGTGGCGATCGCCTTCGCCGTCCTCGACCTGACCGGATCGGCAACGGACCTCGGGATCATTCTTGCCGCTCACAGCCTGGCGATCATTGCCCTGGTGCTGGTCGGCGGCGTCTACGCCGACCGCATCTCGCCGCGGCTCTCAATGCTGCGCGCAGACCTGGTCCGGACGGTGACGATGGGGGGCGACCGCGGCGCTGCTGATCGGCGGCGTCGCGCAGGTCTGGGAGCTCGCCGTCCTCTACGCCATCGAGGGCGCCGCGACCGCCTTCTTCAACCCGGCGTCGACCGCGATCATTCCAGCGATCGTCAGCGGCGCCCGGCTGCAGGAGGCGAATGCCCTGATAAACCTCTCCCGATCCGCCGGTAAGGTCGCCGGACCCGCCCTCGCCGGCGTCCTCCTCGCTCTTGGCACCCCCGGCTGGGGGCTCGCCATCGACGCCCTGACCTTCGCCCTCAGCGCCGCCGTCCTGCTGCGTTTGCGGGCGCCGCGGCTGCGGCTCGACAAGGAGACCGCCTTCGTCGCCGAACTGCGGCACGGGTGGTCGGAGTTCGCCTCGCGCACCTGACTCTGGGCAGCGGTTCTCTCCGCCGCGATCACCAACGCGGTCTTCTTCCCCACCTTCTTGGTGCTGGGCCCGACCGTGGCGCGTGAATCCCTCGGCGGTTCGAGCTCATGGGCGCTGATCGCGGCGGCGTTCGGCGTCGGCGCCCTGCTCGGCGGCGTCCTCGCCCTCTCTTTCCGGCCCCGGCGCCCGCTGCTGGTCGGGGAGGCCGCCGTCGTGCTCTTCGCCCTGCCGGCGGCGCTGCTCGCGATCCCTGCCGCGACGCTGGTCCTCGCCCTCGGTGCCCTGATCGCCGGCGCCGCTATCAGTCTGGCCGAGATCCTCTACGAAACCGTCGCCGCCCAGTACATCCCGCAGCAGGCGCTCTCGCGGGTCAGCGCCTACGACTGGCTCGGGTCGCTGGCGCTCGAGCCCCTCGGCCTAGCGCTGGTCGGGCCGCTGGCGA
>DATAIY010000329.1:0-4441 GCA_036262475.1 Solirubrobacterales bacterium | reverse complement strand
GTGCTGGCCGTAGCCGAGCGGATCGCCGAGCAGGTGGCCGCCCTGGAATAACCGGCAAGGTCGTCAAGCAGAACCCCGAGCCGGGCAAGGTGCTGGCGCCGGGCGCCAAGGTCAGCGTGAAGCTCGGGTAGCGCGTCGCCTAAAGCGGACCAGCAAGCGCTATCCGCGCTACTACTTGCGGCTGGTAGCGAGAGACGATTCGGGCCGGGTATCGGTTGTCCCTACCACCGCGAGTAGTCCTTGGCAGGATGGACTTTCGGTCCTGGAAATGTCTCCGGCGGAGAGTCTCGTGCAGCTCGTCCGGCCCGGGACCGCCGAAGAGGGTGTCGTTTCCTGGGCCGCCTAGAGGAAGTCGCTGTTGTTAGTAGGGGTTCGGACCACCGCGGAGCAGGTCGTTGCCGGCGCCGCCGTAGAGCGCGTCCCCGCCCTCGCTGCCGATCAGGATGTCGTTGCCCCCTGGCCTTTGAGGGGGTGCCGAGCTCGGGACCGAGGGAGAGGTGATCGACGCCCGGTCCTCCCAGCACCAGGTCTGAGCCGCCGTGGCCGCCGTTCGGCCCGGCGTCGACCACGCTCTCGATCGACGACCACTTCGCGCGTTCGCTTCTTTGCGTTTCGGAGTCGTGCAGGGTTTGGCGATTGCCGTCATTCGTTGCAGCAAGCCCGGCGGCTGACTCCGGCCAACCCTGATGCAAAACGCCCCTTGCCTAGTACCGACGCGGTGGGATACGTTGAGCACGCCCCCTAGGTTCGGAGGATCGAGATGAAGTACTTCATCAGCGCCACGCCAGGTCCGATGCCTCCAGCGCCCGAGCAGTTCGACGCTTCCCTCGACTGGCTCGAAGGAAAGCTCAACGACGGGACGTTCGATTGCATCTTCGGGTACTTGGAGGGCGGCGGTTTCGCCGTCGCTGACGTCGATTCGCACAGCGTTGCCCTCGAGCTAATGGCGGACTACCCGCTGTTTGGACCCGCCACCTGGGAGGTCCGGCCGTTGCTCGATTTCAGGGAGGGAACCGACACGGTTCGAGCGAAACTGGTCGAGGCCCAAGCAGCAATGGGCGGCGGCTAGCGCGGGTTCGAATCCAGTCCCCGCTGTACAAAGAATCCTCGGATATCCGAGGGTTCTGTGCGTTTTCGGGGGCCCTTTCAGGAAATGGCGGTTGCCGTCATTCCGCGTCTAGGGCTTGAGCAGATCGTGGAGCTCATACGTGTACTCGGCGCTCGGAGGTGATCCGTCGCCGCTTTCCATCATCGGCTGCTCTTCGTCCAAAGCAGGAGCGCGGAGATGCCGCTGTGCTCCGGAAGGGGGGCCACGGGTAGCGTGTGGCCCGGTGGACCTTCCGGCGACTCGTTACGCGCGCAGCGGTGATCTGCAGATCGCCTACCAGGTGATGGGCGAGGGGCCGCTCGACGTTGTGCTGGTACCGGCGTACCTGTCGAACATCGAGATGTCCTGGGAGCTGGAGACCTTCTCGCGCCTGTTCTTGGGGCTCTCGTCGTTTTCTCGGCTGATCCTGATCGAGAGGCGGGGGAGCGGGATGTCCGACGGGATCATCGGAGAGACGCCGCTGGAGGCGCAGATCGATGACGTCAAGGCGGTGATCGAGGCGGTCGGCTCCGAGCAGCCGGTGCTTATCTCCTACGCCGAGGGCTGCGGCTTGACGGCGCTGTTCGCGGCCTCCCATCCGGACCTGGTGCGGGCGCTCGTCCTGATCTCGCCGCAGCCCCGCCTGGTTGAGGGACCGGGGTACGAGTGGGCGCCGAGCGTCGAGGAGCGCGCCGAGTTCGTTCAGACCATCGTCGAGACCTGGGGTACCGACTCGCCCGACAACCCGTTGGCCGCCCTGGTCGCCGGTCCGGACGAACGGCAGCGACGCGCGATGGCGCGCCTGCAGCGCCTGGCGATGAGTCCCGGTGCCGCGGCCGCCGCGCTGGAGATAATCGGCGAGACGGATGTGCGCGACGTGCTCCCCAGCGTGCAGTGCCCGACGCTGGTGTTGCGCCTTGACAAGGACCCCTACCTTGATGAGCGCCACTCGCGCTATGTCGCCGAGCACATCCCGAACGCCCGCTACGCCGAGCTTCCCGGGGAGGAGGCTTTCTGGATCGGCCAGGAGGACGAGGTCGCCGATGAGATCCAGCACTTCCTCACCGGCGCGCGGCGACCGGTCGTCAGCGATCGCGTCCTCGCCACGGTGCTCTTCACCGACATCGTCGGCTCGACCGAGCGTGCCGCAGAGCTTGGCGATGGTGCCTGGCGGTCGCTGCTCGAGCGCCATGACCGCCTGGTGCGCGGGGAGGTTGAACGCCACCGCGGGCGGTTCGTGAAGTCGCTCGGCGACGGGGCGCTCGCGATATTCGATGGCCCGAGCCGCGCGATCAACAGCGCGACCGCCATCCGCGACCGGGTTCATGACCTGGACCTGGAGATTCGCGCTGGTCTGCACACCGGCGAGTGCGAGCTGCTTCCCGATGACGACCTCGGCGGACTAGCGGTCCACATCGGCTCCCGCGTCAGCAGCCTCGCCGGACCCGGAGAGGTGCTCGTCAGCAGCACCGTCCGCGATCTCATAGTTGGCTCAGGCCAAACACTGATCGACCGCGGCGACTACAACCTCAAGGGCGTCCCCGGACCGTGGCGGATATTCGCCGTTGAGACCTAGTAGGACTTCGTTAGGTTGTTATGGCGGCAGCCTGCGCTGGCAGATCGGGCAGTGTCCGTGCCAGCATGCCAGCGCGGTCTGGAGATCACGTTGGGCTTGGTAGAGGCTGATCAGGCTGCCGCCAGCTGAGGGCGGGCGACACCGGGCCCGGCTCGCAGGCGGCAGCAGGTGAGGAAGGCGTGGGCGACGGTGACGCAGGTGAGGTGGTGGTGCAGCCCGCGGTAGGTGCGGCCCTCGTAGTGGTCGAGCCCGAGGCACTGCTTGAGCTCGCGGTAGTCGTGCTCGACCCGCCAGCGCAGCTTGGCGAGGCGCACCAGCGTGACCAGCGGCGTCTCGGCGGGGAGGTTGGAGAGCCAGTACTTGGTCGGCTCATCCTTGCCCTCGGGCCACTCGGCCAACAGCCAGCGCTCCGGCAGCACCCCGTCGGGGTCGCGTTGGGCATCGTTGGCGGGACGAACGCGGATCGCGACGAACTGACTCGAGAGCGGGCCGCGGTCCCCCTCGCGCCACTCGACCGTGCGGGCGGCTTCGCGGCCCGCGGCCAGCGCCAGCTCCCTGAGGCTGAGCGGCTTGTCGGGGTACCGGGCCGCGCAGGGCCGGCCGCGCCCCTGATAGGCCGGCCTGACCGGGGCCGCGTCGTGCGGCTGGGCAGACGTCACGCCCTTGACCTGCACGACGTAGTCCAGCTCGCGCTCCTCGAGCCCTAGCCGAAACGCGGTGACGTCCCCGTAGCCGCCGTCGGCCTGCACGACTCGGCGCTCGAGCCCCCAGCCGGCCAGCTCGTCGAGGATCTCCAGCGCGAGCTGCCACTTCGGCACATGGCGCACCTCCTCGGGGACCCTCGCCCGCTTGCGGCGCTCCTCGTCCTGATCCCAAGACTGGGGCAAGAACAGCCGCCAACCCAGAGGGCACGACGCCCGATCGGTCACGGCGTTGACCGACACCAGCACCTGGCAGTTCGCCGTCTTGCCGAGCGCTCCGCAGTACTGGTGCGCCACCCCCGGCGAGAACCGGCCGTCCTTCGGCAACCCGGTGTCGTCGACCACCCAGCCGAGCGGCTCGACCTCCGCGGTCATCCGTCGCGCCAGTCGGCGACGCACCGGCGCGTCCTCCCAGGGCGAATCGGTGATGAACTGCTGCAGCCCCTGCTCGTCCCCGTCGGGCAGCCTCGCCGCCATCGGCTGGATCGACTTGCGGCGCCCCTCCAGCAACAGCCCCCGCACGTACTGCTCGCCCTTCGCCCGCTGGTCGCACCGCGCCAGCGACCCGTACATCTCCTCGGCGAACTCGATCAAGGCCGCCCGCTGCGCCTCCAGATCAGCCGCCGCGACGCCAAGCTCGCCAGTTCGCACACTCGCCATGCACCCCAGATTCCCTGCGAGCGCAAGGACTCCTGCGTGGAGGTAACGAAGTCCTACTAGATGGCTGCGCGCGAAATGCGTGCATGGGTACAACGGCGCGACGGCTGGATCGTCAGGGCAAAGCTTTTCCGCGCCAAAAGGAAGGGGCCAACCCGTGAGCCCTCGAGGAGGCGTGGCGGAGATCGGAGCCGTGCTTCCCGGCGTCGCCCGCTTCACCCGCGTCTGCACCTACGACCGCCCGGGAACCACCCTCGGCCCGAGCGAATTCAGCCGCCGCTCGCCGGTGGGGATGCCGCGGACCGCCACCGAGGCCGTCGCCGATGCCTTCAAGAGCACGAAAGCCCTCCAGAAGGAGGGCTCCGTGGTGGTCGCGAGAGACATAGCGGGGGCGGGATTCGAACCCGCGACCTTCGGGTT
>DATAIY010000328.1:0-2007 GCA_036262475.1 Solirubrobacterales bacterium | reverse complement strand
CGCTCGATCAGCCCCGGGACGCTCTCGGAATCCACCTCGAGCTCGTAGCGCTCGCAAAGGCCGGCCATCGCTTGCGGCTCGATCTGCGCGATCCCACCGAGCTCGACGAGCTCATCGAAGAACCGCTCGAATCCCCCGGGGGAGATGATCTCGAGGATCCGCGCCGGCTCGTCGCCAGCGTTCCAGAAGGTATGCCACTGATTGCGGGGGTTGAAGATCAAATCACCGGGACCGCCGACCAGAACCTCCTCCCCCAGCATGGCGCCGACCTGTCCCTCGCGGACGTAGCTGTTTCTCGTCCTCGCGCTTATGCCGGTGCAGGGGGGCGGCGAGCGCCCGCGCCGACATCGGGTGTTCGACCAGGGAGAAGCCTCCGCCGGCCTCCGCCCCTTCGATCATGAGCCTGACTCCGATGCTTCCCAGGAACCCGGACTTCCCGTCCGTCGGTCCCAGGACCCGTGCCGTCGCGGCTGCCATCGTTCTTCCTTTCATCAGACAGTGGTGTCGGGTGAAAACCTAATGCCGCCGGTGCGGTGTGTCAAGCTTCCATCGGACACTTATGGCCGATCAAAAGCGTCCCTACAAGATGAAGCGACGGGCTGAGATGGAGGAGGGCACCCGCCTGCGGATCACCGAGAGCGCCGTCGAGCTGCACGGCACGCTCGGCCCCGCACGCACCTCGATCAGCGCCGTGGCCGAGCACGCCGGCGTGAGGCGCTCCACCGTCTACCGGCACTTTCCGGACGAGCTGGCGCTGTTCGGCGCCTGCACCGCGCACTGGATGGCGTCCAACCCGCCCCCGGACATCGACCGCTGGCGGAAGATCGCCGATCCCGCCGAGCGTCTGGAGACCGCCCTGGAGGAGATGTACGCCTACTACCGCCGCGGCGAGGGCATGCTGGATAACGTCCTGCGGGACGCCCCGATCATGCCCACGGTCCAGCAGATGCTCGCTGCCTACATCGGCCTGCTCGCCGCCGCGGCCGAAATCTTGATCATCGGCAGGCGGATTCGGGGGAACGCCCGCCGACGGGTGCTTGCGGCGATCGGCCACGCGCTTGCCTTCAGCACCTGGCATTCGCTCACCCGCGAGCAGGACCTCGACGACTCAAAGGCCGTCGACCTGATGGCCCGCCTGGTCGCGGCCGCCGCCTGAGCCCGGTGCTGGCGTGTGGCTAGGCCGAGGCTGGCTCGATGCGGCCGGCAAGCGAGCGCCAGGCGCTCTCGGCCCCGCTGAGCCCGACGGTGAGGCTGCGGTCGCCGGCGGCGATCTCGATCGTGGTGCCGCCGACCTCGCCGATCAGGACGGCGCCGAGCGACTCGAGCGCCGCGCGCTCGCCGCTGAGAAGGAAGCCGCCGCAGCCCTCGCCGAACAGGGCCTCCTCGGGGGAGCAGCCGCGCTCGCGCAGCGGCGCGACGTCGACCCGGCAGCCGATGCCGGCACCGATCGCCGACTCCGCCAGGGCGCAGGCGAGGCCGCCGTCCCCGATGTCGTGCGCGCAGGCGACCCGGCCGCCGCGGACCGCTTCGCGGACGATCGAGCAGGCCGCGGCGACGGCAGCGATGTCCGGCTGCGGCAGTCCCACGTCCAGCTCGCCTCGCTGCTTGGCGAGCTCGGAGCCGGCGAGGGTGGGGGAGAAGGGGCCGAGCAGGGCGATCGCATCGCCAGCCGCGGCAAAGGCGCTGCCGGCGACCTGCGCCGGGTCGGGCAACTCGCCGACCATGCCGATCACCGGGGTCGGGTAGATAGGACCGTCGGGGCCCTCGTTGTAGAGCGAGACATTGCCGCCGACGACGGGGACGCCGAGCGCCGTGCAGGCGTCGGCGAGGCCGCTGACCGAGCGGTCCAGCTGCCAGGCGGTCCCCGGCTTCTCCGGGTTGCCGAAGTTGAGGCAGTTGGTCAGCCCGAGCGGCTCGGCGCCGACGCAGGCGAGGTTCTGGGCGGACTCGAGCACCGCCTCGACCGTCCCCGCGTAGGGGTCACAGGCGACGCGGCGGCCGTTGCCG
>DATAIY010000327.1:0-8897 GCA_036262475.1 Solirubrobacterales bacterium | reverse complement strand
CTTCGGTGCGATCGCCCTGGCGGTGATCGCGGGCGCCGTTCACGACGCCGACGTCAGCGCCCGCGGGGTCGCAGACATCGCCCGCGACGCGCCGGCCCTGTTCGGCCTCGGTGTCGCGCTGGCCGTTCTCGCCGGGTTGCGGTCGGGGGCAAGGGGGGGACCGCTGGCGATCGAGGACGCTGAGGTTCAGTACGTACTGCTGGCGCCGATCGACCGCGGTCTGGCCCTGCGCTCGGCGGCGCTTCGGCAGCTGCGGATCGCGGTGCTCGGCGGCGCGGTGCTCGGTGCCGTCGCCGGCAACTTCGCCTTCCGCCGACTGCCTGGCTCCGCCGTCGAGTGGCTCGCCTGCCTGGCCCTGTTCGGCGCGGCGGTTCCCCTCTGCACCCTCGGTGGTGCGCTGCTGGCCTCGGGCCGTCGCCTGCGACCCGCGGTCGCGGCGGCGATCGGGACCGTCCTGCTCGCCTGGACCGTTGCCGACGTCGTCCTCGGGACGCACACCTCGCCGGCGACGATGCTCGGCGTCCTCGCGACGCTGCCGTTGCAGAGCGGGACGCTGGCCGCGCTCAGCGCGGTCGGGATCGCGATCGCGGCGATCGCCGGGGGGCTGGGATTGATCTCGCTCGGCGGACTTTCGCTCGAGGCCGCCCGCCGCCGGGCGACCCTGACGGCGCAGCTGCGCTTCTCGGCCTCGGTGCAGGACATCCGCGCCGTCGTCCTCCTGCGCCGCCAGCTCGCTTCCGAGAACCCGCGGCGACGGCCCTGGGTACGGCTGCGGACCCCGACTCTCTCGCGGCGTCCGGTTTGGCGGCGCGGCTGGCAGAGCGTCCTGCGCTGGCCCGCGTCGCGCCTTGGTCGTGTCCTCGCCGTGGGCCTCGCCGCGGGCGCCATCGCCGTCGGCGCTTGGGCCGGGACGACGCCGCTCGTCGCCCTCGTCGGCATCGTCCTGCTGGTCGCCGCGCTCGATCTCGTCGAGCCCCTGGCGCAGGAGGTCGACCATCCGCTGCGCCGCGATCTGCTGCCGGCGCCCCCGGCATCGTTGATCCGCGAGCACCTGTTCGCGCCGGCGGCGGTCATGGCAGTCGTGGTGCTGCTGGGAACGGGGGCCGCGATGGCGCTCGGCTCGACGGCGACGGCGGCCGGCGTCGGCGCCGTGATGAGCGCCCCGACCGCCTTCATACTCCTCTGCTGCGCTGCCCTCAGCGCCACCAACGATCCCTACGAGTACATCCTCTCCCCGCAGCTCGGCTACATGCAGACGGCCTTTCCGATCGTCGTGGCGATAATCGCCACCGCCGCGCCGGTGCTGGCGGCGAGGGAGAGTGCCAAGCGCGGCGGCTCGCCCGTCGCGGCCGCGGCGCTGGTGGAGCTGGCCGTGCTCGCGGTCGCGGCGATGATGTCTTCCTGGCTCGGGCACCGGGTGGCCAAGAGAACGGCGGTGAAGGTGTGATCGCCGGGGTCGACATGGGAACCGGCACGGCGCCGGTGCTCGCCGCGCGCGGTCTGGGCCGCAAATACGAGGGCTTCATGGCGCTGGGCTCGTTCAGCGTCGAGGTGCCGTCGGGCCAGATGGTCGCCCTGATCGGCCCCAACGGGGCGGGAAAGACGACGTTCCTGACGATCGCCGCCGGCCTGCTCGAGCCTTCGAGCGGCACGCTCGAGGTCGACGGCGCGACGGCGGGCTCGATCGCCGCTCGCAAGGCGGTCTCCTACCTCCCGGACACACCCGTCTTCTACGACGATCTCAGCCTCGAAGAGCACCTCGAATACGTCGCGGCGCTGCACGGCGCGGCTGACGACGGCACCAGGGCGAGCCGACTGCTGGAGCGACTCGGCCTGGAGAACTGGGGGGACAGCCTCCCCAGCGAATTCAGCCACGGCATGCGCCAGAAGGCGTCGATCGCGCTGGCGCTGGTCCGGCCCTTCTCGATCCTGCTCGCCGACGAGCCTTTCGACGGCCTCGACCCGCCCAGCCGCGAGGTCCTCTTCGAGCTGCTGGCGGAAGCGCGCCGGGGTGGTGCTGCGGTTGTCGTATCCACCCATCGCCGCGACGTCATCGCCGCGGCGGACCGCTGCCTGGCCCTCCGCGACGGTCGGCTCTCCTACGATGGCCCGCCCGACGCCGAGGCGATCGCCGAGTTCTTCGAGGTCGCGATCGAGGGCTAGGTGGCCGAGGAGGACTCGGTCAGCTTCATCCCGACCCGCTCGGCGACCAGGGCGATATCGGTGCGGTGCTTGATGATGATCGACATCGACTGGGTGAAGGTCTCGCGGTCGATGTCCTCGGCGCCCATCAGCAGCAGGGTCCGCGCCCAGTCGATCGACTCGGCGATCGAAGGGGGCTTTTTCAGGTCCAGGGCCCGCACCATCTCGATCACCTCTACCAGCCGCCGCGACAACGTCTCCGCAAGCTCCGGCACATGCAGGCGGACGATCTCCATCTCCCGCTCGACCCCCGGGTAGTCGAGCCAGAGGTAGAGGCAGCGGCGCTTCAGCGCCTCGGTCAACTCGCGCGAGTCATTCGAGGTGAGGACGACGATCGGCATCGTCGTCGCCGAGATCTGCCCCAGCTCGGGGATCGTGATCTGGAAGTCGGAGAGGAGCTCCAGCAGCGTCGCCTCGAACTCCTGGTCGGTCTTATCGATCTCATCGATCAACAGCACCACCGGCTCGGGGCTGGAGATCGCCTGCATCAGCGGCCGGGAGAGGAGGAAGTCGGAGCTGAAGATGTCCTCCTGGACGTCCTCCCAGCCGGCCTCACCGCCGGCCTGGATCCGCAGCAGCTGCTTGCGGTAGTTCCACTCGTACATCGCCTTCGCCTCGTCGAGCCCCTCGTAGCACTGCAGGCGCACGAGCTCGCGACCCGTGGCTCGGGAAAGCGCCTTCGCCAGCTCGGTCTTGCCGACCCCGGCCGGGCCCTCGACAAGGACCGGCTTGCCCAGCTTCTGGGCGAGGAAGGAGACAAGCGCCGCGGGCTCGTCGGCGAGGTAGCCGACCTTCGCCAGTGCGTCCTTCACCTCTGCCACGGAGCCGTCAGCCATGGGGGCGATGATAATCCGGCTTCGTGTTCGACCTTGCACCGCCGCTCGCCGCCCTGCTCCCACGCAGCCCCGGCCCCTACGTCGCGCTGATGCTCGCGGGCTTCGTGATCGGCATCCTCGGGCACCTGACCAAGACCCGCTGGCTGATCGCCTCGGGGGTGATCCTGATCTTCCTCGGTGCCTTCCTCTTCCCTCTCGCCGCCAACCTGTCCACCCAGAACAGGCCGGCGCCGATCGAAGAATCCCGCGGCGACTCCGGCTAGTTGACATACGATCGCTTCATGGGACTGCTCGACGAGGTCGACCTGACCCTCTCGCTCAGCCGCGAGCAGGAGGAACGCGAGTTGAAGGCCGTCTGGGAACGGCTGGCGCAGCTGCGGCTGACCCTCGCCGGCCTGATCGGCGAGCGCACCGTCGGGCCGCCCCTCTGCGTCGTCTTCGAGGGCTGGGACGCGGCCGGCAAGGGCGGTTCGATCAAAAGGCTGGTGGCGCCGCTGGACCCACGCCACGTCCGTGTCGCCCAGTTCGCTGCGCCCAGCGCCGACGAGAAGCGCCACCATTTCCTCGGGCGCTTCTGGCCGGCGCTGCCGGGGTGGGGTGGGATGGCCGTTTTCGATCGCTCCTGGTACGGGCGGGTGCTGGTCGAGCGGGTCGAGGGCCTGGCAAGCGAGGAGCAGTGGCAGCGCGCCTACGAGGAGATCAACGCCTTCGAGCGGACGCTCGCCGACGAGGGCTCGATCGTGGTCAAGCTATGGCTCCACATCTCTCCCAAGGAGCAGCTGAGGCGGTTTGAATCTCGTGCCGCCGACCCGCTGAAATCCTGGAAGCTGGCGGCGGAAGACTGGGAGAACCGCGAGAAGCGCGTCGAGTACGAGCGGGCGGTCGAGGACATGCTCGTCCGCACCGACCATCCACATGCGCGCTGGCACCTGGTGCCGGCTCAGTCGAAGCGCTACGCGAGGGTGGGGACGATCCGCATCGTGATCGAGGAAATCGAAGCCGGATTGCGGCGCTGGGGCCAGGAGCCCCCTCCCGCGGACTAGACGAATCGTCCGCCGCGGCCGCGTCCGGCGGCGCCAGCTTCTACGATCACGGTTTGATTCCGTCTCCGATCAACGAGGAGCCCTATCCCTTGAGCCGTATTCGAATCTTCGTGCTGTTCGCGACCATCGCAGCGCTGGCCACCGCGTTTGCGGCCTGCGGCGGAGGCAGCGATAGCAGCAGCGAAGACCCGCAGAAGGTCATCGACAACGCCACCCTCGAAGGGGTGAAAAGCGGAACCCTCGACGTCAAGGTCGGAGTCAAGTCCGAAGGCGCCGAAGGCGGCGACCTCAACGTCAGCCTCTCCGGCCCGTTCCAGAGCGAGGGCAAAGAAAACCTGCCCGAGTTCGATCTGGTCGCAAAGGCGAGCGGATCGATTCAGGGTGAAGCGGTCGAATTCGAAGGCGGTCTGACGCTGCTCTCCGACCGCGCCTTCGTCGGCTTCAAAGGGACCGAGTACGAAGTCGACCCGACCACCTTCGGCTTCGTCAAGTCGGGCTTCGAACAGGCCCAGCAGCAGGGCTCGCAGGAAACCGGTGACGTCACCGCCTGCCAGGAAGCGGCGACCGGCCTCGAAGTCGGCGAATTCGTCGACAACCTGACCAACGAAGGCAGCGCCGACGTCGAAGGAACCAGCACCACCAAGGTGAGCGGCGAGCTCAATACCTCGGGTGCGGTCGACGCGCTGATCAAGCTGACCGAAAACCCCGCCTGCGGCGCTCAACTCGAAGCCGCCGGGCCGCTGCCACTCTCCGAACTCGAGTCGGCCAAGGGCGAACTCACCAGTGCCGTCAAAAAGGCGCATGTCGACGTCTACGTGGGCGGCGACAACATCATCCGCAAGTTCGCAGCCGAACTGACGATCGAACCGAAGGGAACCAGCGGCGAAAAGGTCGAAGTCGAATTCGAACTGTCGCTCGGCAGCGTCAACGAAGAACAGGAAATCTCGGCGCCGGCGAATGCGAAGCCGCTCGAAGGCCTGTTCCAGGAACTCGGTGTCAACCCCCTGGAACTGCTCGAAGCGGGCAGCGGCGAAGCTGGAATCGGCAGCCTGCTCGAAGGCGCGACCGGCGGCGAATCGCCCTCCGGCGGCTCGGCCGGCAGCGTCGCGGGACAGCAGGCCTACCTCGAATGCCTCCAGGGGGCGGAAACGCCGACCGACCTGCAGGCGTGCGCGAGCAAGTTGAAGTAGAGATCTAGCGCCATCGGCATTGCGAAGGGCGTCGCCTTGGCGGCGCCCTTCGTCATTCCGCGTACGCTTCGCTGCCCGTGAGCCCGCAGGCAGACAATCCCAACCGGCCGCGCCTCGACGCCTCGTTCCTGCTGACGCCCCAGGGCTGGCCCTACCTGCTGGCGCCGCTGATCCCGCTCGCTGTCGCCCTCGACCTAGCCGGCGTCCCGGCGACCGTCGTATTCGCCGCCTCGGCGCTCGGGATCATCCCCACGGCGGCGCTGATGGGACGCGCGACCGAGGAGCTCGCGGCTCGCTCGGGGCCGGGCATCGGCGGCCTGCTCAACGTCACCTTCGGCAACGCGCCGGAGCTGATCATCGCCCTCTTCGCGCTCGGTAAAGGCCTGCAGGAGGTCGTCAAGGCCTCGATCATCGGCTCGATCATCGGCAACATCCTGCTCGTGCTCGGGGCGGCGATGCTGGCCGGCGGGATAGGCCGCGAAAAACAGACCTTCAGCCGCACCGGTGCCGGCATCCAGACGTCGATGCTGATGCTCGCCGCCGCGGCGCTGCTGATGCCAGCGATCTTCGAGCTGGTGGAGGGGAAGGGACTGCCGGCGCCGGGCGCCCAGTCGGTCAACTACAGCGGCACCATCGAGCACCTCTCGCTGGCAGTCGCGATCGTCCTCATCGTCACCTACGTGATCGGCCTCTTCTTCTCGCTGAAGACGCACCGCGACATCTTCAACCCCGAGTATGAGGACGAGGACAGCTGGGGCTGGTCGACGCGGACCTCGGTGATCGCGCTAGCGATCGCCGGCGTTCTCGTCGGGGTGATGTCCGAGGTGCTGGTCGGATCGATCACCGAGGCCTCGCACTCGATCGGCCTCTCGCAGTTCTTCATCGGCGTGATCGTCGTCGCAATCGTCGGCAACGCCGCCGAGCACTGGGTCGCGGTCCTGGTCGCGATGAAGAACAAGATGGACCTAGCGGTGAATATCGCGGTCGGCTCCAGCGCCCAGGTCGCCCTCTTCGTCGCCCCGGTCCTCGTCCTCGCCTCTCTTTTCATCGGCCCCTTCCCGCTGGCGCTGGTCTTCAACGGCTTCGAGTTGGGGGCGATCCTGTTGGCGATCCTGATCGCCAACTACGTCACCCAGGACGGCGAGTCGACCTGGTTCGAGGGCGTCCAGCTGCTCGCCGTCTATTTCGTCTTCGGGCTGGCTTTCTACTTCGCCTGAGCGGCCCCGCTGGCCGCGGCCAGCTCAGCGAGCGCCTTCAGCACGAGATCGTCGTGCTTTTTCGGCGAAACCTTCGGGAAGACCCTGGCGACTTTGCCGGCGGGGTCGATCAGGAACGTGGCCCTCTGCACGCCCATGTACTTCTTGCCGTACATCGACTTTTCGACCCAGGTCCCGTAGACGTCGGCGACCGCGTGGTCGGCATCGGCCAGCAGGGTGAAGTCGAGGTCGTACTTGCCGGCGAACTTTGCGATCGCGCCGACCTCGTCGGGTGAGACTCCGAGCACCCGCGCTTTCGCCTTCGTGTACTCGCCGCCGCGGTCGCGGACGCCGCAGGCCTGGGTGGTGCAGCCGGGCGTGTCGGCGCGGGGGTAGAAGTAGAGGACGACGGTCTCGCCACGCAGGCCGGACAGGGTGACCTCGTTGCCGCCCTGGTCGAGCAGGGTGAAGTCGGGCGCCGCGTCCCCCTCCGAGAGCACCGTCTAGTCCTCTCGGCCCGGGTCCTGGCCCTCCTCGTCGGCGTCGATCTCCTCGTCACCCTGTTCGAGCGCGGTCTCGGAGACGGACCCGGCGGAGCCAGGGTGGTAATGCGTCTGGAACTTCTCGAGGAGGCGGTCGCGGCCGTCCTCATCGATCGGGACCTCGTCGGAGATCCGCACCCAGTCGGCGCCCTCGTAGGCCTCCATGTTGAAAACCTCCTGGTCGATCGAGGCGGAGTCGTCGACGACCACCACGACCTCGGTCTGGGGATTGAAGTAGGTGCCGGGCTGGACCAGCAGCTGCTCGACCTCGTAGAGATTCTCCTCGGGACCGGGGCTCATCAGCGCGATCCTACGGAATCTTCGAGCTGGCGTCTGGTCTCGGCCTCGACTTCGAGCGGCTCCAGGCCTTTACGCAGCCGCCGTTCGTTGCGGGCGACGACCAGCTGTCGCACCTCCTCGCGCAGCTTCGGGTCCTCGCCCGGGTTCGCCGGCGGGGATGAGGTCGAGGGGGTGAGGAGCCGCTTGGTCTCGACGTCGACGTCGAGCGGCGGCTTGCCCTGACGGCGCAGCCGCTGCGATCGCGCCTCCAGCATCTGCCGCACCTCCTGCTCCTGCGCGACCCGGTCGAGTCGCGGTGGCGGCGCGGCCAGTTGGCGTGGCACGTGGGGCAACTCCTGCTCGATCGACATCGGCCCCTTCCCGATCGATTTCCAGGCTGAGCCCGAGCGGGCGAACGCGACTGCGGCGATCGGCGCGACGAGCAGGGTGATCAGCACCAGCACGGTGCCGTTGTCGACCGCGACCGTTCCCGGCGCAAATGGCATCTGTCAAGGGTAAACGGCCCATGCAACCCCGGTCATTCGCTACCCTTTGGGACTGGTTGACTGACCAGTCAATCGGCCGGAATGCCCGCTTTGGCGCCGGCGCTCGAGAAAAGCTTGGAAAGCACCGACTAAAGGAGCCCCGACCGGTGGTTGACTTCACCCTGACCGACGAACAGAAGGATCTGCGCGAGCTGGCCCACAACTTCGCAGAGAAAGAGATGCGCAGCGTCGCCTGGGAGTACGACAAGGACGGCACCTGGCCGCAGGACGTCATCGACAAGGCCTGGGAGGTCGGGTTGATGAACACCCACATCCCAGAGGCCTACGGTGGACCGGGCCTCGACTATCTCTCCGGTTGCCTGATCGAGGAGGAGATGGGATGGGGCTGCTCCGGCATCGGCACCTCGCTGATGGCCAACGGCCTCGCCTCGGCGCCGATCACCCTCGGCGGCTCCGAGCAGACCAAGAAAAAGTACCTGGGGATGCTCACCGAAAGCCCCAAGCTTGCCTCCTTTTGCCTGACTGAGCCCGACGCCGGCTCCGACGTCAGCGCGATGAAGACCCGCGCCGTCAAGAAGGGCGACAAGTACGTCATCAGCGGCTCCAAGTGCTTCATCACCAACGGCACCTACGCCGATTTCTTCACGGTCTACGCCAAGACCGATCCCGAGGCGGGCCATCGCGGGATCAGCGCCTTCATCGTCGACGCCGACCTCCCCGGGGTCAGCGTCGACAAGAAGGAGGACAAGATGGGCCAGCGGGCGTCCAACACCGCGACCATCTCTTTCGACGAAGTCGAGATCCCGGCCGAGAACCTGATCGGCGAGGAAGACAAGGGATTCAAACTGGCGATGATGACCCTCGACCGGACCCGTCCCGGCGTCTCGGCGATGGCGGTCGGCATCGGTCGGGCGGCGTTCGAGTACGCCGTCGGGTACTCCAAGGAAAGGGTTCAGTTCGGCGTGCCGATCGCGATGCACCAGGCGATCCAGTTCATGATCGCCGACATGGCGACCGACGTCGAAGCCGGCCGCCTGCTGACGTGGCAGTCGGCCTCGCTGCTGGACCAGGGCCGGCGCAACACGCTGGCCTCGTCCCATGCC